>JAJRVW010000052.1 GCA_024277115.1 Calditrichota bacterium | reverse complement strand
TTTAATGTAAAGGCCACGCGCTTAAAGGGTGGCAGTTCCGATGCCACGGTCAATGGCACAAGCGGGCTAGTCACAGTATCGCCCAATTCCGCATCGAGTATCACGGAGGTTTCGAGCAGCAGCGCGATCACCGCTGGTGGCACACGCCGGTTGCAGGTACGCGTTGACGACCAGTTTGGGAATGTTGTATCCGGTGCGGCGGTCACTTTTGCCATAAACCCAGGCAGCGGCAGTTTTTCGGGCAGTAACCCTGCAACGACCGATGCCAACGGGATTGCTTTTATAGATTATACAGCCAGCACGACATCGGGTGGCAATGATATAATCGACGTAACCTCGGTACCGGCCACGGCCACACAAATTACTTTATCTGTAGTGGCGGATGGCGTGAGCTATTATGCCTTCAGCCCATCGACGGCCCAATCTGTAACCGCAGGTGCCAGTCTGCAATTTACATTAACGGCCAAAGACCAATATGACAATGATGTAACAAATAGCGGCTCAGTAAATTTATCCACCCAGGGAAGTTCATCGGCTGTTTTTTCGCCCTTAAGTCCAGTAACATTTTCAAACAGCGCTTCTCTCATTTTTAATGTTTCGGACCAGACTGCCGGTTCTTTTTCGGTTATTGCTGAAAACACAATTGACTCGGGAATTAATGGCCAAAGCGGTCTCGTAACAATCAACCCGGATGTGGCGGCACAATTTACAATTATTTCCAGCCAGGCCAATATTGTGGCCGGTACAGACCGTTTGTTGCAAGTCGGGCTTGAAGATCAATATGGCAACCGAAAAAATGACGGCTCCACTGTTACCTTTACACGGTTTTCCGGCAGTGGTACTTTTAGTGGCAGCAATCCAACCACAGATGTAATTGATGCCAACGGAGTAGCCGAAGCAACATATACGGCCAGCACAACCTCCGGTGCGGATGACAGTATTCAGGTTGTGTTTAACACGGTTTTGGATACGATTGTTCTGCCGGTTATATCCGGTTCGTTGGCCGAGATTCGCATCCAGACAAGCAATGTGGCCAATGGCCCGGAATTGATTGATTCGACCATTACTGCCGATCAGGCCATCACAGCTTATGCAGCAGGTTATGATGCCACGGGTAATTTTTTAGGATTGGTTTCGTCCAATTGGACGGGAAGTGGCATTATTGCCTCGGGCAACCTAAGCCCATCCAACCCGACAAACAGCATCACTTTTACCGCCACAAATTCGGGAACGGGCAAAATAACCGCCACGGATAATGCGGGTGGTGTGGTGGATGATATTACCGGTGTAATTACCATAAATGCCGGGACGACAATCTCTGTTTTGATTATGGATGCACCCGGTGGAACCGGAACTGAAATCACAACCCCAGCTTTAACAACCGGTGAAGTTTTAAATTTATATGCCAACGGTTTTGACGCGGATGGCAATTTTAGTGGTAATGAAAGTGTGACCTGGGGCGTAACCGGAACCCTGGATGTTGGCGACCTCAGTTCAACAAGCGGGTCAAGCACAATTTATGTGCCCACGTCTGATGGATCGGGTACAATCACCACAAGCAGCGCTTTTACCGATGATGCCACAGGGACGATCACGGTTTCCGTTGGTGCATTGGCTTCTTTGGAGATCAGAACGGCTACAGGTGGTGGCGGAGTTGTTTTAAATGATTCCACCAAAGCTGCCGGGGAAACACTTACTTTATACGCGGCGGGTTATGATGCCAATGGCAATTATCGCCAGGATGAAAGTGTCACCTGGACGACCGAAGGCGATGTGATCGGAACTTTTGGAACGGGAACGGCGGCAACATCAAATGTATTTACAGCCGAGACAGTCAATTCCGGACGGATAAAGATTACATCCGGCACTATTAACGATTATAGCGGAATTGTCAAAGTAACCGCGGGTACGCCAACCACACTTGCAGCGGCATCTTCTCAGTCCTTTGCAGGAACAGCGGCAAATGTATTGTCCGATTCGCTCGCCGTCAAATTAACCGACTTTTACGGTAATGTTGTTCCGGGGGGAACCATTGCCTGGACCTCGACCACAAACGATGGCGCGATACTAACACCTTCCAGCGACCCGACTGACGTTATTGGTATTTCAAGAAGTTCCTGGCGTTTAAGAAATTCCTCCTCTGCACAAAAAGATACTGCACGCGCAACGTATACAGGTTTACCACCCGTAGAATTTATCGCAGATGTTACGGCTTCAAATGCCGATTCGCTACTTATTGTAAGCGGTGATAACCAAACAGGCGTAGTGGGTACAGGGTTGGCCGATTTTGTTGTAAGTGTTGTCGATACCAACAGCAACCCGGTTTCAGGCGTTGTGGTTACTTTTTCAGTTACATCTACACCTGCCGGGGCAACGGGCTATTCTTTATTAAATAATTCGGTTACAACAGGGGCGACTGGCCAGGCATCTACAACTTTAACCCTGGGCGACAAGGTAGGCACGTATGAGGTAACAGCTTTTAACGCCAGCTTGATCACACTTGATAATGTATTTACTTCTACCGCGACCGTTGATGCGGTTAATGCACTTTCTATCTTCTCGGGTAACGGGCAGAGTGGAACGGTTGCAACAGCGCTAACAAATAATATAATCGTAAAAGCGGTTGACCAATTTGGCAATGCTGTATCGGGCACCACGGTTACCTGGCAGCCCACAACGGGCGGCTCCATCAATAATCTTGCTTCAACCACAACAAATGCGGCTGGTTTGGATACGGTTTCATGGACCTTACGCACAAGCTCCGGTCCGGATACTTTGTTGGCTATTTTAACAGGTTTGGATACGGTTATTTATACGGCTTCGGCCAATGCAGGGGCGGCAAATTCTTTAGCTGTTTTATCCGGTAATAATAAAACCACGGTGGCCGGAAGCAACCAAAAAATTGAAGCGCGTGTACTCGACCAATTTGGAAACTATGTGTCAGGACAAAATGTAAGTTTCTTACCAGCGGAAAATATGTCGGCTTTAGTTTCTACCTCCAATGATACAGGGTTGGTCTCGGCCGTTTATCGCGCGCCTTCGGACCAGGATTCGTCCATCGCCCAAGCTGTGCTGACCAGCCCGGCAGATACGGCCAGCTTTAAAGTGTATGGCCTGCGTTATGTAAGCAACTCGTTGTCGCCAAAGTCTACTGCGGCAGGTGCGACTGTTGCCTTCTCGGCCCAGGTTACCAACCCCGGCCCGGGCCCGGTTTTATTAAATACAACAAAAAGCACATTGGTGATTTCCGATGGGGCATTAACGACCTCGGAAACTTTAAGCACGCCATCCAGCCTGCCTGCAAACAGCACCTCAACTTTGCAGTTCAATTCGGCTGTAATTGCTAATTTTGCCAGTGGCAGCTATACGCCGGAAATCACTTTAGTTGGCAGCGGTGTTGATACTTTAATGAACGGTACATTATTAACCGACGCTGGTGAACTATCCATTTCGCCTTTGCAAATTGGCACCATCCAGATTACAAGTATCCCCGATTCGCTCATAAAAGTCGGTTCAACCATCAGTACAATCCAGATGAGCGTTAAGAATAATGGGGTCAACACGATTCGTGGTATTGTCCCAACCTTATCGGTCAGTCCAACCGATTTTACTGAAACATTCTTGCCACTTTCAAGCGATCCGGATTCTATTTTAACCGGACAGACAAATATTTATCGTTTTAGCATGGATATCCCCGGTGGCACAACATTGGGCTTATACACAATTGACGGCTCGGTGACCGGTACAAACTTAGGCGAGGCCGTGAGTGATGTGGGCGCGGATCAAACTGAGGAATTCCGTACGATAAATTCGGCCACGTTAACCTGGACGGATTATTCCCCTCAAACTGTTTCCGAAGGACAAAATGTAGCTTTTACACCTTCGGTGACAAATGGCGGCGCCTTTGATATAATCCTGGATAAAAACACAACCACCCTTACTTTTGGTGCGGATGTGTTTAACCTTGCATCCAATCAAACTTTAGAAGCAGGCGCTTCAACGGATTTAACTTTTTCGGCGGCCAATTTAACGATTTTATCCAACACATATGTAGGTACTTTGGCATTAAATGGCACGGAAACCGGAAATACGATTTCTTCGACGATTACCACGACCGCTGCCACTTTACCGGATTTAACCGTTCAAACCGTGGCCAGCCTGGGATACACCTCTCAAACACTTTCTTCGGCAACGGTAAGCCAGGGCAAGACTGGAGAATCGTTCACTATAACTGTGACAAATAATGGAGAGGCGTCTTTAAAAATAAACAGCCCGGACAGCATCGTTGTTTTTGTGGATGGCGCAGAAATCAGTACACTTTCATCCGATTATTCTGCAAGTTTATCGTCGCATGCAATCAGTGATTTTCCTGTAACGATTACCAATTCGGCCTCGGTTAGTTTTATCTACACAATTGATGTAAATGAAAATGCCACGGTCGCCACAGATGTTTTCTCCAGCCGTATTGCGGCAACCGATATAAATAGTTCGCTCACTACACGCACATCGTCGGTTAGCAATCCATCCTGGGATGTGTTGACAAAAAGTGCGCTGGCCATCACGGCTTTATCGGCCACGGCAACGCAAGTCAGTCAGGGGCAAAGTGGTTTAACGGTTGATGTCACAATTCAAAATACAGGTTCGGTTACGGCCAATGTGGATTCGGTTTATCTGGACTTTTTACGCAATGTCAATACTTTTACGCATAATGCTACTTTCCCGGTTACACTGGCAGGCGGGGCTTCCACAACGGTTCAGTTTAGTGTAACAATAGATGCCAATGCCGCTACCGGGCTTGACTCGATCCGCGCTATAAGTACCGGCCAAAATAACAACACGTTGGCAACGCTTAGCACGACCAGCCCTTATCTTGATGCCTGGACAGTATTTGACGCGGCGCATATCGTAATCAATGCGGTTACATCAACTACGCGCGAGGTAAACCGCGGGCAACTTGGCGTACCTGTTAAAGTCACAATCAGCAATGAAGGCCTGGGAACGGTTTTGGTGGATAATATTCAGCTGACCAATTTACCGGCCAATTCAACTACAAATACACGCATAACGGCCATCGATTCCATCACGGCAGGGCAAACCATTAATTATCAATTCCAATCGGATATTTTACAAACGGCAGCCGATACAGTTTTGCTGGGCGCACAGTTTGATGGACGCGACCGTATTTCCAACGCCGCCGTACAGGAAACAGTTGCAGCCATTGCCGATACCTTTTTTGTCGGCAGTCCTTCTACCTTGCGGATTGATTCAGTTTATGCCGCGTTTAATTCGTTCAGCCAGGGGCAGGATAATCTTGATGTGCGGGTACGGGTCACCAATGCAGGAAAATCAGAAGCATTGCTTGATTCTGTTTTATTAGATTTAACTGGCGTGGATGCGATCAACCCCAATGCCGGAAATACGTTAAGCTATTCTCAGGTTACAGTTTTTGAAGTAACGCCCTTTTCATTACCGGCTGGGCAGAGCACAGTCATTTTATATAGATTAAATTCTTCTACTGCCTCACGCGATTCCGGCGATGTTCAAATTGATGCGCGTGCTTATGGAACAGATGGTTTGAATAATAATGCGCTTACGCCCGATTTAAGCGCCGATGCCAAAAAAGATACGGTTTTATTGCAAACACCCGCCAATCCGGTCGTGACCCAAATATTTAATGCACCCGCATCAGTAACAACAGGACAAACGGGTATTAATGTTAATCTGCGTGTAAAAAACCAGGGTAGCGCTACGGCACGTTTAGAAAATGTTTTACTTAACTTTTTTAATGGTTTAAACGCTAATAAAAATGGTGATTATACACGGCAATATATTTCCCCTGCATTACCGGCCACTTTACTTGGTTGGGATAGTGTGGATGTCACGTATACAATTGGTGTTGGGGATAGCGCGGAATTGGGAACTATGGAAATGCGTGGCGATGCGCAGAGCACGGAACTAAACCGAAATTTATCCATCTCCAATACTTCATCAACTTTGGCTTCCTGGAATGTAATTGGTACAGGTGCCCTGGAAGTTTTATCTGTGCTGCCGGATCGTGACTCCGTAAGTACAGGCCAGCAAAATGTACCCGTACTGGTAACAATTCGCAATGGCGGGGCTACAAGCGCACGGGTCGATAGTATCGCGTTAAGTATTTCACGTGGATCGTATGATTCACTTTATGTTTTACCTGCGGCAATTTTAACTTCGGGCCAAAGCGCGCAATACACCATAAATGCAGACGTTCTTTCGAGTTCGGTATCCGGTGTGGCTACCTTGGATGCCAGTGTGTATGGTGTGGACCTGGATAACTCACAGGCCATTTCCGATGCAAATTCAGATTCTACGGCAAGTTGGCTGGTTCAACAGGCTGTCAATATTTCCATCACAGAAAATACGCCCACACAAGTTTCGACCAATCAAATTTTTATCCCCAAAGTAACAGTCGTCAATTCAGGTGAAGCGCGCCTTATAATCGATACAAGCGCCACCCGCTTATATCCAAAAAATGCACCAACTAATTTTGTGAAATTAGCGGCAAGCAGCCCGGGAATTGTTGAAGCAAATCAAACAGTTCAACTTATTTTTAACAGTTTTAGTACAAGTGTTGCAACAGTAGATTCTCTTAAATTGGAGTTGGCAGGAACCGAAAATAACGGCACCTACAATAATATCCACACGGCGCCAGATGTATTGACGGTACAATCGCAAGCGGTGATGGATATAGCAAGCACAGTTGCTGTGGCCGATAGTGTCAGCCAGGGCGATACAGAGCAAGTCAGTATTTTTATTGATAATACGGCACAAGCAGGTTTGGTGGTTGATTCGCTGGTGATGAACGAATATGGCAATCTGACAAATCTTAGCCCGGCCTTGCCATTTACCATTAATGGCGGATTGCAACAGGAATTTATTGCGACCATCGATGTGAACAATACGACGGCAACGGGCACTATCCTGTTGGATGTAAGTGGGTTTGGACATGATGCCAATAATACATCTGCTTCGGCCAATGACGGCAACGCTACCACACCGGATTCGTGGTTTGTAACAACAGCGCCTGTTGTAACGGTAAGCCGGGTTACCTCGGTTGATACAATTGTCACACAAGGACAGTCCGGGGTTTTGGTGGATGTAACCGTACGCAATGATGGTCAGACACCTGTCCTCGTTACAAATATGAGTTTAGTTCCACAAATTGGTATGTACACGCAAACCTGGCCAGCTTTTAATTTCAGGATTAATGGCAATGACAGCGTCACAGTGACCACCACAATTGATGTGGCTACAAACTCGGCCACAGGGACAGATTCCCTCTTTGCCCAGGTTGATTATCAAAATATTTACTCGGGCGCTTCCACTCAATTTACCGGCGCGGCATTCCATAAATGGGACGTTTCCGGAACACCCACTGTAAATATTGTTTCCGTTGAAACCGACCCAACAAGTGTTTCTCAAGGGCAAGGCCCGATTGATGTCCAGGTACGCGTGGAAAATATTGGCACAAGCGCAGCGGTCATCGACTCGGTAAATCTTAATTTTAAAAACGGCAATTCAAATTATACGATTGGCTCAGTTTCTCCATCCTTACCGTTTACATTAAATGCAGGCCTGGACCGGGTATTTACAATTCCGGTTACGCTTACAGGCACTACACAAACCGGGTTGGATTCTATCTTTGCGCAGCTTAATGTGACTGAAAGCGTTTCGCAGGCTAAATCGGTTATTACCGATACGCGTGTAAACGACTCCTGGCGGGTACAGGTACGGCCACTTGTTACAATCGACAGTGTAAGTGTTAACCCGGCACAGGCATCGTCAGGACAAAGCGGATTGATCGCCTCGGTTTATGTGAGCAATAAGGATACGGTAAATGTAAGCCGTGCTTCTGCGCAACTTGATTCGGTACGTCTCGTTATGAAGCTGGCTTCTGTGGAACACAATGATCAATTCAGCATAAACCGCACGCTTATTCCGTCCATTCCGTTGGTTCTGCAAGAGGGCACAAATACACGTTTTGATTTTGATTTGGATGTCAATGCCAATGCACTGACCGGAACGTATTCCGCGGATGCTTACGCCGAAAGCCAGGATATAAATGATGGGACACAGAGTATCCATTCTGCTGCAATCCTGGCCGGGCAACTTGCCGTACAAAGTGTTGCTATGTTGGCGGTCGATACGCTTTGGGTCGTGCCTGATTCAATCAGTCAGGGGCAAACACATGGCCGGATTTATGTACAAATTAGCAATAACGGCCAGGCCGCGGCAACGATAAATGGCTCAGCACTAAGCTCGCCTGATTTATCTGAATTACAGGAATTGTTTTTAGGGCCGGCGACGCCTTTTAACCTGCTCGGTGGCACAAAAGATACTTTGGTTTATTCGTTTGTCGCATCCGACATTTTTAATGGCCTTGTACGTGTAAATGCCACAGTGGATGGTGAGGATAATAATTCCGGTACAGCATTAAGCGCCACCAATGCCAACCCGACACATTTCCTGATCCAGACACCGGCATCGCCAAGTGTTGCTTCTTCAACGCCAAACTCTTCGCCAGGCAACGAGCTGGTCCAGTTTAGGATAAAAATTGTCAATAGCGGGGAAGCAACGATTGTATTAAACCCAGCATTAACAACCATCACCATCGGCGGTACCCTTACTTTACCGTTGGATGCCACAAGCCCCACGGTAATCGCCGCAACGCCCGATACAACAGAATTAATCTTTGTCGCCGATTCTTTAAAAAGTTTATCACCGGGTGAGCATACCCTGCAAGTTCGCTTAAAAGGGACAACAAATAAAGCTGATTATGACAACACACTCGATGCCGGGTCTTTTGCTTTTGGTGAAGGGTTGATTGTAATTACCGATATTGTTTTTGTCGATAACAGTACCCTGCTTCAGGGCGCAAAAGATGTTAAAGTAAATATGCTGGTCAGTAATTCCAATGCACCTTTATTGATTGATTCCATTGCAACAAAACCAATATTTAAACTTGCCGGAAGCGAAAAATTTGTTCAAAACTTACGCAGGCGCGCTACGGATACTTTAACGGTATTACCGTTGAGTGATTCCGTTCTCGAATTTATTTTTGATGTCCCGGATACCTATCCGATTGGCACAACAGATGTATCCGGCCACTTAAGTTTGGATGGTGGAACACTAATTATCACTTCGGGAACTTTAGCAACAATGGTTGTTGAATCGGCTGCACAGGCCAGTTATGTGGCCAATACAACCACACCTGATTCGGTTATAAATAGTCAAAAAGTATCTTTCCAACTCTCATTTCAGAATACCGGAACGGCAGGTTTGGCCTTAACACAGGATTCAACATATATCGAGTTCCCCGGATTCCCCGGTGTGCCACGTAGAAACCTGACAGGCAGTTTTACGCTGGGTGGCGATAGCGCTATTACAGCGGTAGCTTTCTCTGAGATTGAAATCCCCTCATCCGAGCCGCTCGGCTTGCAAGATATAGTTTGGCGAATAAAAGGCAGCATGCTCAATGGTGATTCTTATGAAAACAGTGGCACGGCTTCCAGCGCCTTCGAAATAATCCCGACAGCTGATCTGGCATTTAATCCAATTGCCATAACGGAGACACAAGTGCTGCGTGGACAAGATTCGGTTAAAATAGATTATACTCTGGAAAACAGTGGGGCTTCGGATGCGCTAATCACCACAATGGATTTTGACTTTACCAACAAGGGCAATTCTGTAAAATCCCAATGGATAAATATCAGTACGGGGCTTTTCCCTGATACGGTTGCGGCAAACAGCACGAAAACTTTTAATGTGTTTTTTAACGTGGCCCAGTCGGCAGATACAGGAATGGTAATACCTGCGCCAACGGTCTCTTTCCGCGATATCCGGACACAGGACATAACTTTATCTTCTTCGGCGATCACGACAAATGATCAGGTTGAGGTAATCATCCCTGCTTCGCTGCGGATAGACAGCCTTTATTTTGCTTCTGCGGGTAATACGCCCAATGCGCCTTTGGTCAATGACGGGCAGTCATTCATCCTTGCAGCGGATATTACAAATAATGGCGCTGTAAATGTTGCCACTGGCCTGGCCATCCTTAAAAAAGGGATTGCCGCCGTTGATACCGTTTCAATCTCCAACCTTGCTGCAGGCAGTTCCGCCACGTTCACATTTGCCAAAGACAGTATTTTAACGATCCCTTCAACTGATCCGGTTTATTCGGTCGCGCTTCAATCTTTAATTGATTTTGCGGGGAATACGGTTTCGGTGGAGCAGCCATTGGATAATTCTGAAAAAGTAATTATTCAAAACCGCCGTACACTTTCAATTAATTCTTCGCTTGATACTTTGCGCGTTACCAAAAACCAAAAGTTCAGGATCAGCGCGACCATTTCGCAAGGTGGCGCATCCGGCTTTCAGCCTGGAAGTGTAACTTTGGTTTTACCGGGCAATGGCAACTATGCCCTCACTTCCGGTGAGGCCCAAAATAAAACAATTACCGAGGAAATCCTCTCCGCTTCCTGGGATGTTGTTGCCAACGCCGCTTCAAATAATGATGTCTTGCGTGTCCAGTTTGCATCGGTTCCGTTGGATGACAATACGGGCAAACCTGTTGTTGTAATCAAAGACAATGCGGAGATTATTGTAAGCGCCGAAGAGACGGGTTCTATTTCTGTAGATAGCTTTATTAAAAGTGGACCGGTCGCTAACAATGATACGGTTTCAACGGCACAACAATTTGAGTTGAGGGCGCAAATTTCCCTGAATAAAATGTTGCAGGATACGACAGCTACCTTAAACCTACCGGAAGGCCGGGGTTACTCTATTGTGGGCGCATCGGTTAAAGCGGTTACTGGCGAGTTTGTTACCTGGCAGGTTGTTGCCCCGGCGCAGTTGCCAACACAAGGCGCCAATAAAGATACTTTCACTGTTTCTGTAAATGGTGATGATATTAATACAGGCGAGACGGTCAGTACCTTGTCTTCCGGTCTGATTGTTTTTCTCGAAGAAAGGGCGACACTTTCGCTTAGTTCACAGATTATCAGTCCGCAAGGTGCAAAAGATGGCATCCTTTCCACGCAACAATCTTTTGTATTGCAGACCCAGGTTGCCAATTCCGGTGATGCCGCTTTTGAGGCAGGTGGTTCAATATTGTTGGAAGCCCACGGTGGTTTGTTATTTACAGATAATGGTGATAGTACGCTTGTTCTCAATAATTTTGGCACGGCAGTTATTAATAAAACCCTTACCGCTTCGTCAAATCCGGGAAGTGGCAGTATTTCTTCAACCATACAAAACATTCCAAACGATGAAAACAGTCTTGCCCCGGCCCTGGTAAAAATAGATCAAGTCCAGAATAATGTGCAGGTCCGCCAGCGCGCAAATCTTGTTTTACAAATTGATAAAACAGGCGCCGCAGCTAACCAGGTTACACGCGCCACCGGACAGGCTTTCCAAATAAAGGCCTTGGTACGCAATAATGGTTTTGCCGATGTAGACACAAGTGGTGGCCGTCATTTTCTTGTTATAGATACAACGGGCACGGGCATCCGCTTAAGTGATGGCGAAACAGCGCGCAAATCCTTTAAAATAGATAGCACCACATTTTGGAACGTGAACGGGCCTGCGGGAGAAGGAATTAAAACATTTTTTATTGCACCGGAAAACAATAAACATCCATTGGACGAGAATGAAAATATTTCGGCATTTAGATCGGTTGCCGCACAAAGGGATTCTTTGAGCATCGATTTTATTGAGGTGAAGGATATTGTTCTTGATGCGAAATTTGGCAATGGTTTCGATTCGGTTATTGTGGCCATAAACCAGGAAGCAATATTTGTAGAGGCCAATATCAATTTTGACCCGCAGTTGGATTTAGTGAAAAATGTTGAACTGATCCTGCCGCAGGATGGCGGCTATTCTATCCAGGAAGGGAACCTGGTTACGGATATCAGCCTGGACAGCCTTTCCAAAAAGGTTGTGTGGAAAATTAAAGCGCCCGAAGTAAAAGGTACGGGATTTGATTCTTTAACCATCCGTGTATTTGGAAAGAGCAGCCAGGGATTTGATAAAACAACCGAGCAGAAGCTGGCGATCAAAACCGTTTCTATTGCGCGGTTGGCCTTGCAGCTTTCCATCGATAAGCCCGATGGTGCAACTGATGGCGAAGTCTCGGAAGGGCAGGCTTTCCGGTTAAAAGGTATCGTAATAAACCGTGAAAAAGAATCGCCTGTTTCGGAAACGGGCGAAGTGCAGCTAACCACTTTTGATACACAATTTTTTAGCTTGATAGATACGGTTGATAACAGACTTGTGATCGATGCTTCTACAACGCGTGAGTTCCGGGTCGATTCCGTTTTTTATTGGTGGGTGCGGGCAACATCCGAGACCCCTCTTTCTGTTTCGTCACTTTTTAAGAAGGGCAACAAGCCGGCTCTTAGTGCTAAAAAAGGGCGCGATGCTGAAGTAATCGAGCTGTCGCTCAACCAGAAAATATCAAAACGAAATAAAATTTTACAAGCATTTCAATCGATAAATGCAACCCGTGCAGTGGGTGAATCGATTGTGGCCACCATTACGCGTGTGCCCGAGGACGATCGGTTGAAGAAAACAGCGCAGGTTGAAAATTATACGGATGAGCAAACAGTAAAAGTTGTTAAAGCGGCTTTTATAAAGATTGCCTCTACAAGCGTACCAGATAAAATTTCTACGGGTCAGGTATTTACATATACGGTTACTGCAGGTGAACGAAGCAGCAATTTGCTCTCGCCGGAAGCTATATTTTTCTTGCCCGAAAGCTTTGCTAATGATAATGCACTGACAATACCGGTTCCTGTGAATGAGGTAACAGGCAAGGCCAGCATAAATATTAATGTGCCGATTGATTATACGGGCTCTCCAAAAGATACGTTAAAAGTTGTATTGAGCGGAGTGGATAAAAATACGTCGCAGGGTTCTACGCAAAGCCTGATACAAAATGATATAGTTGAAATACAAATAAGGCCGGATTTAAAAATTAGTTCAACAATTGTCGGGCCGGTATCAGCGGAAAACAAGCAGCAACTCTCGTTTGGGCAGGAGTTACAAATACAGGTTTGGGCCGATCTTGCAGAAACGACTTCGCCTTTGGCTTATGCCGATCTTGCGGGCGAAGGTGTAATCAGCCTGGATACGGAAAAATTATTTGCCGAGGGTTTTACTCTGGCAAATGGTGAAAATGTGGATAAATCTTTTACCTTATTAGGCCAAGAAAACGCCCTTTTATGGCGGATCATTGCGCCGGAAAGTTCGGTCAATTCCAGCATCACCTTTAATTTTACTACCAAGCCAAGCGATGCAAACAGCGGCAGTGAAGTATTCTCCAGTAAGCCGTCTACTACACCTTATGCCATCCTTGTGCGGCAGAAAGAGATTGTTTTACGGGCGAATAAAGACCTTGTGAGCAGTGCAAGTTTTGTACAAGGGCAAAATAATTTACCGTTATTGGCTTTCGATATTTCCAACTCCGGTTATGGCGATAGCTTATTTGTTGATTCGCTGGCCATCGGTTTTCATAAAGCCGGGGAAGACCCGCTTGAAGAAAATTTACTTGATGCTACCGCACTGGCAAAAATGTTTGCAAGGTTGAAAGTTGTAAACGCGCAGTATTTTCTTGAAGGGCTTGGGAAAACTTCAGCCACAAATATTGCTGAAATTTACGCGGATATTACTGTGGACAACTCTTCGCCCAATGCTTTTGGCCTGGAGTTCCAAAAAGAATTGCGCATCGCACCGGATTCTGTTGTGACGATTGTAATCACCGCCGATGTAAAGGCCGATGCCATCATCCAAAGTTTCCGCTCTAAGCTGGAAGACATTACACTTTTTGATGTGAACAATGCGATAAAATTATTGCCTGTCAACGAAAGCAGTCAGGATTTTATCGGGGCCTCCGAGTCGGCATCGGAGCCACAAGTTGTGGTTTCCTCCAATGTGGATAAAAGTTTTTATATTTATCCAAATCCCTTTGGACGCGGGCAAACCACTGATGAGCGTATTGCATATTTTAATGTTTATCTAAAAGAACCTTCCGAAGTGACCATCCGGGTTTATACTTTGCTGGGGGAGCTCGTTTGGAGCAGCCAGACAAAAACACTTACCGGGGCACATTCACGGCAGTTCAGCTGGGATGGTAAAAATAATAATGGCAAGCGTGTTTTAAACGGCGCCTATATTGGAGTAATGGAATCCAAGCCCACAGCCGGAGGTTCCGTTAAACGTGCAATTATAAAAATTGCGTATATTAAATAGGTAAGAGCGTATGCGAAAAAATAATAATAGCCTAAAAGAAAAAAAAAGTTACAATCCAGAATGTAGGTACCCGGCGGCTGAAGTTGAAAGTTACGGGTCACAAGTTTTAAAAAAGGTGCAAATGAAAAAAACACTCTTAATTTTATTAACAATTTTCTTGTGCAGTACAAATTTAATGGCACAAGATGCAGGTACTGAGAGTACATTTAGTCGCCTCGGGTTTGGAGCGCGTGCCCTTGGATTAGGACAGGCTTATACCGCACTGGCCAATGACCCAACCGCTGTATTTTGGAACCCGGCTGGATTAGAGTATATTAACCAGCAGAGCGCAACATTTTTTCATACCACTTTATTTACAGGCGTACAATACGATTTTTTTGGATATGCGTATCCAACCCTAAAAGTAGGCACCTTTGGTATTGGTATCGCGCGCGTTGGGGTAACGGGGATTGATGGTCGGGACTCTTTTCAAAATCCTACAAACTCAAATATTTCCAGGGATGAATACCAGGCTTTTTTCTCGTATGCAAAAAAATTACCTTTTAATATTACACCGGGCATCACAGTCCGTTTAATCCGCAATGGCTGGGGCAACTTGCCGGAAGGTGATTTGGTTGATGTTGGCGTGGGCGCTGATTTGGGTTTGATGTACCGGCCTGATTGGCTTGGCAGTATGCTCACCCAGGATTGGGCTTTTGGCGTAAAAGTGCATAACTTGTTTGCACCGCAAATAAATGAAGGTGACCAGATTGATGAATTTCCGCTTACGACGAAATTAGGTATTCTTAAAAAATTCCGTTTTGGCCCTTCGGGTTCAGTCGATGTTATGTTCGATGTTAACCATTCGCAGAACCGGGATTTAAAATTCAATTTTGGCTCGGAATATAGTTTCCAGGATTTAGGTAAAATCCGGATTGGTTATAATGGCTCAACCGTTGCATTTGGCGCAGGGGCAAAATACAGCATGTTCGAGATCGATTATGGTTATGGTGTGATGGAATTCCCCGATGTATTTTCGGCTACACATCGTGTTTCTATTACTATGAATTTTGGCCTAACGCGTGATGATATGTTCCAGATAGCCGAAGCTGAGCGCATTAAAGAAGAAGACCGGATTAAAAAGGAAATCCGTGAAGCAGATAAACAGGAATTTATTGCCAAGCACCTTAAAGCGGCTGATGATTTCTTTAATGAGAATAAATACCTTGATGCCATTGTTGAGTACCAGCAGGTTATTGGGACAGAACCTTTTCATTTCCGGGCCGGTGTAATGCTTGATTCTTCCAATGCTTTGTTACAAAAAGACTTCGAGGCAAAACAAGCCCTTGCAGTTAAAAGCGCGCTGGATACGGAAAAGGCAGAAAGCGATAAGGCTTTTGTAGAAGAACATTTTAACAAAGGCCGGCTATTATTAGACAAAAAACAATTTGTTGAAGCGTTGATCGAATTTAATATTGCCCTGGAACGCGATCCATCCAACCAAATTTTGAAGAACTCAATTGCCACTACAAAAAGGCGCATTGGCGAAGAAGTTGGCAGCCTTGTACAAAAAAGTCGTGATGAGTTTAATAATAAAAACTATTCGGAGGCATTGCGTTTATTGGGTGATGCCCGTTTACTTGGCGCCGACGATGCCCAATTGCAAAATGAAGTCGAAACACTTGCATCACGTATAAAACTTCAGGAAAATTTACAGCAGGGATTATTACTTTATGAAGGTGGAAATTATACCGAAGCACTACAAATCCTTGAAGAAGCGTTAAAACTTGATCCGACAAATGACCTGGTTAAACAGTATTATCAGAAAACAAAATTAGAGACTTTAAGCTCCGAAGAGGAACTGGACCCAGAATCCCAGAAAAAATATCATCTAGGTTTGGATATATTCTTGAGTGGAAAATATGTGGAAGCCATCAAGATTTGGGAAGAAATTCTTGAAGTTCATCCATATAATAAACGTGTTCTCGAAGCTATAAAAAATGCACGTGAACGGGTTACAAAAACAAAAAGCCAAAATTAAACATACAGAATAAACGGATTTAGAAATGTTTAGAAGCGTAAAAAAAGAAGAGATCACCATACCGGCACAGATGAGTTATCTGCTGCAGGTGAGGGAGTTTATCGAGCACATTGGAAAGCGCTATAAATACTCCGAGAAAATGGTCAACTCTTTTAAACTTGTAATCGACGAGGCCTGTACAAATATAATCCGGCACGGTTACCGCGATATAAAAAATGGTGAAATTAAATTAAAAGCCATTATCCGTAGGTTAAGCCTGACCATTGTAATTGTTGATCAGGGCATTAGCTACGATCCACGACAGGCCAATACGCCGGATTTGGCAAAATATGTTGATATTGGTAAAAAAGGCGGTTTGGGTATCTTGATGATGCGCAAACTGATGGATGACATCCAATATGTTGTGACCGAAAAAGGCAATGAGTTCCGTTTAACAAAAGTACGTGAAGTAACGGATGAGCCCAAGGTGATGCAGATTTGGCATGCACTCAATATGCGTACACGCTATTCACTTATTTCATCGGTTATTTTTACATTTATAATTGCTATTATATTTAGCCTGCTTTTTATAAACCTTAAGAGCGATGTAGATGAAGAGATATTTGGTGCCGCCGCCACCGGTGCACGTTCTCTAGCAGAAAACTCTGTCACCGATATGTTGGAGAATAAGTCTTTTCCTCTTTATGTAAATATCACCTCTGTACTTACCAGCACCGAAATTGATATAAATAAAATATTTGTTGTAAATACAAAAAATATCATCAAAGCAGGTATAAAATCCGGCAATAAATCGGAATCCGGTGGGAGATTTAAATTACCCGAATCAGCCACAATGATTGATAGTTCTGAGTTTGCGGTCATTTACAGATATTCAATAAATGACTCGTTAGAGATTTTGGATGTGGTGTCGGAAATCTCTGAAAAAGGGTTTAACCAGGAGCCGCTCTTTTTAGGCGAAGCGCATATCTGGATTGCACAATCTACGATAGATGATATAATTAGCGACAGACAGCTTACTTTGATTATAGCATTGATTATAATTCTGGCAATCGGTTATACAGGTTCATTTTATCTTGTTTCACAGATATTAAAATCTTTTCATAGATTGGCCGACTGGGTTCGCCAGGTTGTTCGTGGCAAAGTAGATCAAGACGAAATTGATATTGATGCCTCCGACGAAATCGGAGAAATTGCCCAGGCTTTTAACGAAATGACACAGAAATTTCAAAAGGCCCAGGTAAACCTGATTGAACAACAGAAACTTCAAAAAGAACTTCAGGTTGCACAGGAAATTCAGCAAATGCTATTGCCGAGTGATTTTCCCGAGGTTGATGGATTTGATATTGGCTCATATTATGAAGCGGCAAAAGAAGTGGGCGGCGATTTGTTTGATTTTGTTGAAGTTGATGAAGAAACAGTTGGTATTGTTGTTGCCGATGTATCAGGTAAAGGTGTTCCGGGCTCGTTAATTATGACGATGATTCGTACGGCAATCCGCTTGGAATCGCGCGGGAATAAAAACCCGGCGGATGTGCTCGCCCGTGTAAACCGATTTGTTACTGGCGATATGCTAAAAGGGATGTTTGTAACGATGTTTTATATCATCCTCGATTCACGCAACCGGATTATCCATTATGCCAGCGCCGGCCACAATCCAATGATGTTGTTTCGCTCATCGGCAAAACAAACTTATTATCTAAACCCGACCGGTTTCCCTGTTGGTATCCAATTACCGGATATTGACCTTTTTGAAAAACGTATCGAAACTGATTCCATTCGCCTGCGCGAAGATGATATTTTGGTCCTTTATACAGATGGTATCACGGAGGCCATGAACCATCAACGTGAATTGTACAGGGAAGAACGTTTCCTGCAATCGATCCGGGACGATGGCCATCTGGACGTGGTGGAATTTGTAAAAAGCATTAAAAATGATTTAAAAGATTTTACGGGCGGCGCACCTCAAAATGATGACATCACCTTTGTGGCTGTAAAAGAAAAACTAATGGCCGGTGAAATAATCTATAAAATGCACAAACATGTTGTCGATTTGATAAATGACGGCATGCGTGTTAAAGATGCCTGCGACAAATTAAAAATCTCTCAATACCAATATTATAAATATAAAGGGATTGTGGATGAAGGCGGCCTGGATGCTTTAAAAGAATTTCTTGATGGAAAAGACCATATTGAGAAAAAACATATTTCCATCGAGGTAAAATCTAAAATATTTGATATAATCCGCTCAAATCCACAATATGGCGCCAAAAAAATATCGAGCTTGCTGAATACAGAAAAATATGGTTTTGTAGAATTAGAAGAACGGCGGATATACAACGACTTGATCAAGCAACGCCTAAATACTTATAAGCTGAGACAGCGTTTTGTTGAGAAAGGGCAGAATAAACGGCTTAAACAACCGGGTACACCGCTGCTTACGCTCGATGGTAAAGTGATCCTGGATTTTGATAGTTCTGCAAATGAAATATCAAAGCGGACTGGTTCAGCATCGCCGCCAAAACCTGTTGGTGGCCACAGCGAAGAGGCAAAAAAACCTTTTATCCGGGAAATGAGTACTTCACGAAAAGATGACAGTGCACTAATAATGCACCAAACCGGTAAAATATATGACCCGGCAAAAAACAAGGAAGAGAAGGTAGCAAGCAAAACTCTGGAGGCAACACCTGCCACGCAAAAAGCACCAGATAAGCCGCAGACAAGTCAATCAGTGAAAGTTGTAGAAAAAGAGCAGATTGAGCAAGTAGCAGTGCCAACCAAAAACGATTTAACAGAAAAAGCAATTGAGAAGATCGATCAAAATATCCTTGAACGTTTTTATAAAGAGTGCCAGGATGACTTTTTCGGTATGGCCGAAATTATAGAAAAAATGAAAAAAACGGGCCCCTTAGAGGCAAATACAAAGAAATTAAATTTAATTCTGAAAATTGTCTTAAAAAATCCGATACTAAAAAAATTACAAGAAGTACACCAACTTTTTTTACAAGGTCAAGGTATTCTCGAGCAACTTCAGAATAATTTTTCCGGGCTAAAAAAGGACGTGATACTTGAAAACGCCGAAACTGTATTGAATTATTTGGAAAAAGAAAATATATTAAATAGCTCAAGCAGTATTATTGAAAAAATAAACAAATTGGGATTGATTAATAAGCAGTTACAAACAAATCAATCTTCCAAAAAACAAAAAATAAATAAATTGGATGACATTCGTAGTAAAATTGTAAAAAAACAATTGGTCACGGATGCTGCCATCTTAAAAAGTTTGGACGAAGATCCAAAAAGTTAACACACTTTAATTCCTTGAAGGAGGATTTTAATGGAAGGAATTCAGGTTTCTACTGAAGTCGCAGGTAGCCGAAATCATATTTCAATTATAAAAGTTGGTGGTTATATCGATACAACGACTTCTTCTGAGTTGGAGCGGGCGCTCGATTCTTTACTAAAACAAGGCCGCTTTTTTATAGTTGTCGACCTGGGAAATGTTGATTATATCAGTAGTGCCGGTTGGGGTATTTTTATCAGTGAGATAAAATCTATCCGTGAAAATGGTGGTGATTTGAAATTAGTACGCATGGTGCCCGATGTTTATGAAATTTTTGAATTGTTGGAATTTCACCATATTCTGGATGTATACGACAAAGTTGACGAAGCTGTTGGAAAGTTCGAAACATCCGAAGCTGCAGGCCAACCGGTTGCAAAGGAAATAACTTTGCCCAAATCGGAACCGGTCAAGGTAGAATCTTCCCGTTTTGAGGACTTGCCTCAGGAAGACAAAGGTGTTGTGCAGGAACAAACCCAGCAAATTGAAATCGCCGATATGGGCATTGCCGATAAGATTCGCCACATGGTAAAAGAAAACCCGGAATTTGGCAGTTTTAAAATTAAGCGCGAATTAAACTCTGCGCGTTATGGTTATACAAAGATGGGCTGGTTTAGTGTCCGTGCGGAATTAGCAAAACTTAAGCTTAATAATCGTAGTCGCCGTTACGAATATGCGACTTCCGCTTAAATGAACTTGAACTGATTTAGCTTTTTATCGTATTATCCCGTAATGTTTTTCATTTCGGGATTTTTTTTTATCCTTTTTTACAACAATCACCAGAAAGATATTTCTACTTATGCGCACCATGCTTTTATTTTTTTTTATATTTAATATTTCAATGTCCCAGGCCCAAGATATATTCCCGGTGAGGATTCATTATTCGGGTGGGGGCGATTGGTACGGCAACAAAACAAGTTGGAAAAATATTTTAAAAAAAGCGCATCGGGAATTAAATCTTTCTGTAGGTGAAAAAGAAGCAGCCTACAAAATTTTGGACCCGGAGTTTTCCTCCAGCCCGATAGCCTATATTGCAGGCCATGGAAATATAAATTTTAGTGAGAGGGAAGCCCAGGCATTGCGGCAATATTTGATTTCGGGTGGTTTTCTTTTTGCGGATGATGACTATGGCATGGACAAATCCTTTCAAAAACAAATGAAAAAAGTTTTCCCTGAACTGAAGTTTGTAGAACTTCCCTTTTCGCATCCAATTTACAGGTCGGTTTATAATTTTCCCAAAGGTTTGCCAAAAATACATGAGCATGATGGCGGTCCACCCAAAGGCCTTGGTTTAATTTATGAAAACCGGCTGGTCTGTTTTTACAGTTTAAATACCGATATTTCTGATGGGTGTGAAGACGCTCAAATCCACAATGATCCACCACAAATTAGAGAACAAGCTCTAAAAATGGCGCTGAACATTTTAGTATACGCCCTGTTGAACTAAGCTATGCACACCACAAAATCTATAATTGAACAAATTTATTTATATGGCAAAAAGAAATATGCCTTTTTACTGATAGGTAACTTTCTGCGCTTTTTCTTGCTGTTTTTTGTGCTATGGTTAAGTATTTCGCTTGCGGATTCTGTATTCTATTTTTCCGGGATTACACGGTGGGGTTTAATTTTTATTAATGTACCGATTGTTTTATTCTTCTTTTTTAAATTAGTCGTTACACCCTTTCTGGCTTGGATAAACCTTAAAAAAAACTCGGATTTCAGTAAGACTGCCCTCGAGATTGGTGAAGAGGATGGTTCCATTGCCGATCATCTTGTAAATTTTTACCAGCTTGCACAAAAAAAAACTAACCCGATAATTAATGCGGCCCTAAGCCAGATGGCATGGGATTTTAAAAACACGGCTTTCTCGGAGAAGATAAATTTTAGACAATATTTACCATCTTTTAAAATTGCAATTCCCGTTTTTTTGAGTGCTTTTGTACTTATTGTTTTTCAATGGGGCGAGCTGTCAACTTCCAGTATGCGCCTTCTAAATCCCTCAAAAGATTACTTAAGAATACCCGCCTTTCATTTTAATGTCTTGCCGGGCAATAAAGATATTCTGCAAAAGCAGGCATTGGATATTGTGGTGGATTATACAGGCCCGGATGCCACACAAATTGAAATGTATATTTTTTCTGAAAAGAAAAAAGGCGCAATCCGAAAAATTAATCTGGAGAAGAGAAAAGGGAAATACAGTACACGCCTTAAAGAAATTCTCGTCCCCTTCTCCTATGCCTTCTCTGCTATCCCAGTTACCAAAAATGAACTCTCCGGAAAGCTTGTTTCTGAGACTTATCACATAAGTGTGTTGGTTCCGCCGCAGGTACAAGACCTTTCACTTAAAATGGAGCCACCATTTTACAGCCGGAAAAAAACGGCCCAAAATGAGCTAAATGATGGAAATATAACGTGTCTTGCCGGCTCAAAAATAAAATTCAAAATTTCGGCAAATAAATCTTTGCAATCAGCTTATATAACTTTCAGTGATTTGGATACACTCTTTTTACGCACAAAAGGGAAATTGGCCACCGGAGAGTTTAACATCCTAAAAACCCAATCTTATAAAATTAATTTAGTCGATTTGGAAAACCTGCAAAATCGCAATCCAATTACATACACGGTCACGGTTCTGCCGGACAACCCGCCGTATGTAGATATTGTGGAGCCTGGCGAAGATGTGGAAGCGCAACTGGAAGATATATTGGGCCTTAAAGTTAATGCGGCGGATGATTATGGTTTGAGGAATGTTTTTATAAATTTCCGGTATTTAAAAAATAGTGGTTCTTCGGACACTTTGTGGCAGCGTTTGGATTTAGACGGTTTTGTGGCCAATAAAGCCCAACTTGAAATTCGGGATTATTTTGACTTTACAAAAATGTATGTGGGTTACGGTGATGCATTGGAGTATTTTGCCGTAGCAATTGATAATAATGCAGTTGGGGGATTTTCAAAATCCGAAAGTCCGATATACCGGGTAACCTTTCCATCGCTTACGGAATTATTTGATGAGTTTACCGAAAGCGAACAGGAAAAAGTTGATGACCTCGAGGATGTTGTACAAGAATCTGAAGAGTTAAAACAAAAATTGGATGAAATTGACCGTGAATTAAAACGTACGGAAAAGATGGACTGGGAGCTGAAAAAACAAATTGAGAATAGTCTCGAACAGCAAAAAGCAGCACAGGAGAAGATTGAAAAAGTCCAGCAAGAACTGGAAGAAATGATCGAAAAGCTGGATAAAAATAGTTTGATGAACCCGGAGATTATGGAAAAATACAGCCAGCTTCAAAACTTATTTCAGGAAATAGCCACCCCTGAGTTATTAGAAGCAATGAAGAAGCTGGAGCAAGCCATGGAAAGTACAAGCCAAAAAGAAGTCCAAAAAGCCCTGGAGAATTTTAAGAATAACCAGGCAGCGTTTCAGGCCAACCTGGAGCGGACTTTGGAGCTATTTAAACAAGTTCAGTTAGAGCAGCAAATGGACCAATTGGTGCAACAGGCCGAAAAACTGGCAGAGAACCAGAAAAAAATTAGCAATGCCTTGAAAGAGGCACAAGACCAGGACAAGCAAAGCGTCGAACAATTGCAAACGGAGCAAAAGCAACAGGAGGACTTACTTAGCGCACTTAAACGCAATCTGGAGGATGTTCTTAAAAAAGAGCAGTTGGAAAAATTTCAATCGGCAAAAGACAAGTTGCAGCAAACCAAATCTGAAATAAACAAGCAGAACCTGAAGGAAGAAATGGACCGGATGCAGCAAAATATGCAAAAGAAAGATATGCAGCAAGCGGGTAAAAAATCGCAAAATATGCAAAAGTCTTTTCAGGAAATGCAGCAAAACCTAAACCAGGCCATGCAAAACCTGAAGCAACAAAATAAGCAGGATGTTGAAAAGAAAATGCTGGCAGCCACGCGAAAAATGCTTAAACTTTCTTATGAACAGGAACGCATCCAAAAAGAAACAAAACAAGCCTCCCAGCTAAACGATGACATTAAACAGGCTGCCCGAAAGCAGGCTCATTTGCAGGAGAATTTAAAAAAACTTATTTCTGATCTTGTGCAACTCTCCAAAGAGACATTTTTCTTAAACCCGGATATGAGTAAAAATATGGCCAATGCACAAAACAGTATGCAAAAAAGTTTGGAAGGCTTGAGCGAGCGGCGCAATGCACAAGCTGCTGGCGATCAGCAAAGGGCAATGGCCGCTTTAAACCGTGGTCTTAGCAGTATGCAAAAATCGATGCAGCAAATGTCCGGTTCACAATCAGGGACGGGTTTCGAACAGTTTATGGAGCAGCTAAAACAAATGGCCGGGGCGCAAGGCAGCCTAAACAGCGAAACGATGAACTTTATGCAAGGCCAGGGCCAGGAGGGACAGATGTCCATGCAGCAACAAGCCGGGGCAAAAAGATTGGCCGCACAGCAAAAAGCGATCCAGCAGGGCATGCAGGAAATGGCCGACCAAATGGGCAACCGTTCTGATATGTTAGGGCGCTTAAACGAAATGGGCGAGCAGATGGACGAAATCGTTCAGGATATGCTGGCCAATAATGTAAACCGTAAAACAATTAACCGGCAGCAGCAAATTTTATCCCGGATGCTTGATGCCCAAAAATCGGTACGTGAACGGGAGTTTTCTAAAAAGCGTAAAGCGGAACAGGCCAAAAAATATTTTGCCAAAGACCCTGGTAAGTTAAAAGATTTTGAAAACATGTCGCAAAAACAAATCCGGGAAGCATTAAAAAAAGCCTTAAGCGAGGGCTACTACAACGACTACCAAAAGTTGATCGAAGCCTATTTTAAAGAACTTAGTGCGAAGCAAGGTAAGAATTAGGGATTAGAAGTTTCTTTTAAAAAGCCACTGACATATTTATGAAGGATGCTGCCAATTAATGTTTGATAGGGTAAACCTTCCCGTGCGGCTCTTTTTTGTAAAGCAAAAAGGTCATTCTCCGTAATTCTGATATTTATTTTCCGGTTTTTTTTTAGGGTGTTACGGGCAATAGCTTGGAAATCTGTATCACTTTTATTTGGTTCAAGTTTCCCTTCTTCAAACGCTTCTAATATTTCTTTTTCATATTCATCTAATTTTATATCTTTTTGGTTTTTATTCATTTTTCCCGCCTAAGTATTTTTTTGTAGCTTTTCTACTTGGTATAATTGTTTTTAGGAAAATGGTTTCATTCTCTTTTACAAATGGTACCAAGTATGCATACTGATTTATTTCCACGATTAAAATTTTTTGATTTGGATATTTTTCTTTGTTTGGATGATCAGTTTCAATAACCCTTGTCCCGGACTCAATCTTTTGTACAACTTCTTCAAATGTTATTCCCCGTTCTTTATCAAGTTTTTCATTCTTCTCGATATTCCATTTAAATTTTTCCATAAATTAAAAATAAGGCGTTGTACACCTTATGTCAACATTGAAACTTTTGGGTTGCTTTTTTTGTTGGTTTAAAATATTTAAATTAAACAATCGCAGGTTGCTTGCAAAAAAGCCTTAAGCGAGGGCTACCACAGCGATTACCAAAAGTTGATCGAAGCCTATTTTAACCTGAGTTCGATCTAAAGAAAACATTTATTTTTAGAATACTTTTTTTTGGAACTCACCCCTAAATCCCCTCTCTTGCCCCGATACTCGGGATTTTCAATAAGCAGAGGGGACTTGAAAAACTTAAAAATCAGCAGAAACTGTTTAGGGGTGAGTTGTTTTTATATCCCTAACTTAGAGTTAAAATAATTTTCTCAATGCAAAAGTTTTATATCGAACTCATGTTATTTTAAAGAACTTAGCACGAAGCAAAATAAAAATTAAAGCTATTTTTGAAACCAATCTGCATTATTCCGTACATTGCCCCACAACAAAAATTAAAAATTTTAAAATGCCTTTTATAAAACTAAATATCTCTGTTCAATATATCTTAATTTTCATTTTCTCACTTTTCAGTGTTTTAACGGCACAGGAATATAGTTCTGAGATTTTGCTTAAGGACGGGAAAATTTCTACAATTCAATCTTCCAATCTGCCGCAGAAACCCAAAATTGGCCTCGTATTAAGTGGCGGCGGTTCGCGCGGGATTTCGCATATTGGAGTGATTAAAGTGTTGGATAGTCTGGGCATTGTGCCGGACTTAATTGTGGGCACCAGCATTGGCGGGGTTGTGGGCGGCTTGTATGCCGCCGGTTATTCGCCAAATGAGATTGAGGAAATTACAAAATCAATCAATTGGGCTGATATTTTTAGCGATGCCCCTCAACGCACCTCGATGTTTTTAGGACAGAAAAGTGAGCAGGACCGTTTTTTGCTTTCGCTGCGCCTGCAAAATTTTAAGCCTTATATCCCCAATGCTGTTACGCCGGGACAAAAAGTCCTTAATATTTTATCCGATTTGTTTTTAATGGCGCCGTACCAGGTAAAAGATAATTTTGATGACCTTAAAATCCCGTTTCGCTCGGTTGCCACAGATATTGTAAGTGGCAACATGTGCGTACTTGCAGATGGAAATATTGCTGAAGCCCTGAACGGCTCCCTGGCAGTACCTCTATTATTCTCGCCGGTTAGTCGCGACGGCATGCTTTTGGTCGATGGCGGCATCAAGGCCAATTTACCTGTTGGCGTGGCCCGCGATCTGGGCATGGAATTAATTATTGCTTCGGATGTTAGCGCCACTTTGCGCAGCCGGGACCAGATCAAAGCCCCTTGGGAAGTTGCCGATCAAGTTACCACTATTATGACCAATCGAAATAATCTAAAAGAGCATAAAAATGTGGATGTATTAATCCTGCCAAAAATCCCCAAAGTGACCAATACAGATTTCTCAAAGATCGATTCAATGATCCTAGCCGGGCAAAGGGCGACGGAGCTAAAAATTGATTCCCTGCAAAACAGATTGCGTAGTACAAATAATCTCGCAACAAGACAAATTGTATTTAGAAACCTGGAAATTTCCAAGGCCGGCAAATTGGTTAACGCTCATCTTAATGTGTGGGCCGATAGCTCTGGCGTAAAATATATTTATACAAATTGTCTGGCGGATTCTATTAAAAAATGGATGGCAACCGGGCTTTATAAAAAGGTATCGGCTTTTGTTGATACGGTAAATAAAAGCTTAACATTGGATTTTAAAGTATTTGGGCAAATTGACACAATTTTGATTCGGGGAAACACCAACTTAACTACAGAAGAGATTAGGGGTTCGTTGCTTTCAAAAAAAGGCCATGCCCTAAATGCAAAAATATTACAGCAAGACCTGCATTCAATTTTAAACTTATATCGTAAGCGTGGGTTTTCATTAATGACCTTTGATGCTGTCTTTTTTAATAAAAAAAATGGTATGCTTTCCTTTAAAATCAATGAAGGTATTATCGAAAAAATTGATGTTAAAGGCAATGAAGTCTCAGAAGATTTTTTAGTGTTGCGTGAGTTTTCCAAGCAAAAAAATAAAGCCTTTAACTGGCTCTCTGTAAAAAGGGGTATTGATAATGTCTATGCCAGCTCGCTTTACAGCCGGGTTAGCGCCGATATTTTACGCCATGACCGCAAGGCCGACATAACTATCCGGGTAAACGAAAAACCGTCCATCCGTTTTCAGGTTGGGGGCAAGGCCGATATTGAACGGAATTTTCAGGGCTATATGGAGCTGGCCGATGAGAATTTTATGGGCAAAGGTGTAAAACTGAAACTACAAACACGCCTGGGTGTTCAAGACGGTTTGCTCGGGTTCAGCTTTCGCAACGACAGAATTTTTACATCGTTTTTGACCCTTTCCGCCCAAACCTACTTTACCTGGGAGATTAACCCGTTTAAAGTAGATACGCCGCTTAAGGGCAAATACCGGGAAGAACGGCTTGGCTTTAGGTTGCAGCTTGGTCAGCAATTAGCGCGTATCGGCCAGCTTGTGGGTGAGGTACGTATTGAGCGGGTGAAGGATTTCCAGCAAGAAGGACGTTTTGTGAAACCACAGGATTTTGAGTTGCGTACCTTTGCCTTACGTTCGATCACGGATAAACGCGACCGTATCGATTTCCCGACAAAAGGGGTTTTTAATCATTGGGCCTGGGAAAACGGCAATAGTTTTCTACTTAACAGTCAGGAATCGTACACAAAAGTACTCATAAATTTAGAAGGGTATTACAGGCTTTTTAATTCTCGCCATATCGGGCATGTCCGTCTTTTAGGTGGGCTTGGTGATGAGTCTTTGCCTTTCTCAGAGAATTTTAGGATTGGCGGGTTGCACAGTTTTTATGGTTTGCTGGATAACGAATTTTTTGGGAAGCAAGTGATCCTTACAAATTTTGAATATCGCTATAAATTGCCTTTTAAAAAACTTACCGATACCTATTTCTCCGTCCGCTACGATCTTGGGGCGATTTGGCAAAGCCCAAACCTGATCACTAAATCCGAGGATTTTTTCTCCGGTTTTGGTGGCTATTTTGGCGTGGATACTTTTCTCGGCCCGCTCTATCTGGGTTGGGGCAAGGCAAGTTTGGGCAGGGAAAATTTTTACCTTTCCCTCGGTTTTAATTATTGATCGGCCAGCCAGGCGATAATCTTTTTGTGTGCGTTGTGTATTGCATAATTTTTTAATTCTGAAAAATCCACCCACTTCACATCCACATAATCATTTTTATGGATTGATTTTTTGGCGGTGTTAAGAATTATACCTTTAAACCTCAGATCGATGTGGCTATATATCTGGCGCATTTCTTCTGAAATTATTCCTAACTGACCGGTCAACTCAAATCGTGATTTAAACCGGTCGTAATGTATATCTAAATTATCCCAGTCTCTAATCTCCAAAATTGGAAATTCCCACATCCCTGCAAGCAAACCAGAATCCGGCCGACGCATAATACAAATCTGAGATTTATTTTTTATCACACCAACAAGATTGATTAATTTTTTCTTTTTGGCCGGTTTGGATTTATAAGGGATTTTAATGACCAGGTTCTTTTTGTATGCGATGCAAAATCTATTTATTGGGCACGATTGGCATAATGGTTGACGCGGTGTACACGTTGTGGCGCCAAGCTCCATCATGGCTTCATTAAAATCTCCCGGTGCTTTTTTGTCCAATAATTTAGTGGCATGCTTTTTTATGCGGTTTAAAGTATTCTTTTCCCGCGTATCTTCTTTGATGGCGTATAAGCGACAAATTACCCGGATGACATTGCCATCAATTACGGCATGGGGCAGATTGTATGAAATGGATAAAATCGCCGCGGCGCTGTAAGGGCCAATCCCCGGTAATGCAAGGGCAGTTTTATAGTCTTGGGGGAAGACTCCGTCATGCTCGGTATAAATAATCCTTGCAGCCTTAAGCATGTTGCGCGCTCGGGAATAATAACCCAGCCCGGCCCAGAGATGCAGGACCGACTGTTCATCGGCTTTGGCCAGGGATTTTATATCAGGATATTGTTGAATAAATTTTTGATAATAGGGCAAGCCCTGCGCAACGGTTGTTTGTTGCAGGATTATTTCCGACAAAAATGTTTTATACCAGCTTGGATTTGTACGCCAGGGCAGGTCGCGCTTGTTTTGATGAAACCATTTTAACAATCGGTGTTGCATCAATGGCCTGGCATTTTCAGGGTCTCTTCGAACCATTTGGATGTATACGAACGCACCATCTGAACCAGGCAAATATGCGAAATAAACGGCATGGGTTTTTTAAGGGAGCTTTCATAAAGGTTGATCAGCGCATTGCTGTATTTATCCAGATAGATGCTGTCAATCTGGGTTGGATCGCCCAATACAATTAATTTGGTGTCCTCGCCCAGCCGTGTGCCCAAAGTACGCATCTGGAATGGATTGGCATTTTGGGCCTCGTCAAATATTACGAACGAGTTTGCCAAATCGGCCCCACGTACATCGGCCAGGTTCATCATTTCAATCACACCGGAATCGAGTAGTTTTTTCCAGCCTTCTTCGGCATCGATGCTATTTGTAAATTGTTTTAACTTATCCACAAAAGGGCGCATTTTAGGCAGTAGTTTACGTTTTACGGAACCGGGCAAAAAGCCAATATCTTCACCCAATCGACTTTTTGTCACCACGGGTTTTATCAGTTTTATGGAATCATATTTTCGTTCCCTAAAAACTTTTTCCAACGCGGCGGCCATAGCGATGTGCGTTTTCCCTGTGCCTGCCCGCCCAATAATTATCTGGATGCGGATGTCGTCATCCAATGCCTGGGCCATACAAATGGCCTGTTCAAAATTGTATTTGTACAGATCGGTATTTAAAACTTTGGGAACCGTATCGAGCACTTTGGTTGAATAATAATCGAGATATTTTAGTTTGTCGCCCTGGCGCATGCCCAAACCAAAAAGTTCATCAGAGGGGTCATAAAGGGCAACACCTTCATTTTCGTGCAATTGCCATTTCTTTTTATAGTTTATGGTCCAGTCGCCGCCTTCTTTGGATTTAAAAACTTTGTTTATTTCTTCTTCGTCCAGCCCAATATGTTTAAGCGGTTGGAAAAAGCTGGAGAGGTATTCTTCGGAGATTTTATCGTGAAGGTAATCTTCTGTCTCAATCCCCAGCGCATGGCATTTTATGCGTAAATTCCGGTCTTTACTTACCAGGATAAATTTACGTTTGGGATATTTTTCCTGCAACGCCATTGTTTGGGAAATCAAGGCATTGTCTTTATAGCTCAAGCTTAATTCATCCGGGAAATTTTGTGAAAGTAAACCGCTTAAAAAAAATAAAGAGCCGTTTTTACCATTGGGGATGACAAGTCCATTTTCAGTATCCTTTGTCCTCTCCATAAGTTGTTCCAGCTTTTGGCTTATATCGCGCGCGTTAAAACCGATGCCCGCATCTTTTTTCTTGGAATCAATCTCTTCGATCATCAAAAGGGAGATAAGGACAATATGTTCGTCAAAGCGAAAAATAGAAGACGGATCGTGAAGCAGGACATTAGTATCCAGGATATAGGCAATCCGGTTATCAGTGTTCAATAAAAAATTGAGATTGGATGGTTTTAACATACGTACTCCGGGTAATCGAGAAATAATTTAATATGAAAATTTTATAATTGCAGGATTTTCTCATAAATAAATTTATGAAAATAATTTGCAACATACTAAGTTTGATCCGCGTAATTGATTTGTTGACTATTACATGGAGGCCGCATGAAGAATGCTACAAAATTGTTTTATTTCGTTTTCTTTACTTTTATTAGTTTCGGATTTGCAGAAGATGGGATGAAGGAAAAATTTAAAAATATCCAAATGAATATTAATCAGCAAAACTACATTATTTTTGAAGATGAGTCGCTCATTATTTGTGATCGTGAGTCAGATAAATATCTCGTTGAGATTACCCCGGAAATTGATTTATATATCGAAAGCCGAAAAGTTGATCTTGATGCCGAGCAAAAAAGTTTGGTGCGCGAATACTACGAGGCACAGCAAATCTTATTTAGTAAGCGCAATAGCATTGGGGCGAAAGGGCTACATATTGGCATCGAAAGTGCAAAATTGGCCGTCGCGGCTGTTGGTGGCGTTGTAGAGCTTGCCTTATCCGGTTTTGATGAGAGTGTTGGCGACGAGTTTGAGCAAGAAATGGAAAGTAAAGCGGAACGAATTGAAGAAAAGGCCAATGCTATTGAAGATGATGCCGATGAGTTTGAATATCAGGTCATTCAAATCAATAAAATTGACCGTAAAATTTCGCGCACCATTGATATACTTGCCGAGATTGATTTAAGTGTTGATGAAGATAGATTGAGCATTGATATAAATTAAAGGTGTAAATTTTAACATAGATTTTTGTTTGAGATAGATATTTTTATCATAAAATTATGGGCGAATAATAATCCTTTTTGATTAATGTTCTTTTTGTGATAAATTCAACCCATTCAGAATATATTTTGGACTCAAGCTGAACGAAATCTTTTTAGTTATTTGGAAATTATTATCAAATTAAAAAAGATTGTTACATTCTGATAAACGAATTTTATCAATAAGATAACAACAACCTATTTAAAACTGTTATGACAAAACTATCCGACAATATTTTATATTGCGATTCAATGTTACCAAAAGTTTCGCGTACCTTTGCGCCTACAATTCGCATGTTGCCGAAAGGTTTGAGCTCTATTGTTACTGTGGCGTATTTACTTTGCCGGGTTGCAGATACGGTCGAGGATAGTGAAGACCTCCCGATTGACCTGAAAAAAGAACTACTTAATAATTATATTTCAATTTTCAAAAAAGATACCATCGCCGCACTTGATAAGTTTATGGATGGTGTGCCAGCCCTGCCGCTTAAAACAGCCGATGACGACCTTGTTTATAATCTGCCTAAAATATTAAATGTTTTTGATTCCTTTTCTCCCATCTTTAAAAAACATATTGGGCAATGGGTTGTAGAAATGTCGCTTGGTATGAAAAAATATGCCCAGGCTTCTGTGCTAAAAAAATTCTCCTTTTTGGGTACGATGAAGGAGCTCGACGAATACATGTATTATGTTGCAGGCACTGTCGGTTATCTGTTGACCGAGCTTTTTTCTTTTTACTCCAACCGGATTACACCAACCATAAAAAATAAACTAAACCTTTTGGCCGAGAGTTTTGGCAAAGGCTTACAAATGGTCAATATAATCCGTGACATGACAACCGATTTACGCAGGGGGCAATCGTATATCCCCGAAGAGTTACTGGCAAAATATAACCTGAACCGCAAAACAATTTTTGAGAAAGAAAATGCCGAGCGCACCCAACAGCTTTTTAACGAACTCATCCATAATGCCATAAAGCACTTGGATAACGCCATTGATTATATATTGCTGATTCCTAAAGAATAACGCGGTATACGCATGTTTTGCATGTTGCCGGTATTCTGGGCTATGCGTACCTTGCAAAAAATCCAGGAAAATACTTTGGCATTGCTGGGTCACGATAAAATAAAAGTATCACGGAAGATGATTAAAAAAGAATATTATCTGGCCTTAATTAATATTTATTCCAACCGATTGACCCGCCGCCATTACCAGCGCATCCGCAGCCAGTTTGCCAATATCCAGCTTGCCCCGGTTGCAAGTTAGATTTTTTATACCATCCATAAACAATTTTTTTCTGTCATGTTGAGGTGTCTTTTACCGAAGCATCCCTTCTTTATCCAATTGTCGTAATTTCTATTTTTGTTGTAAATTAGATTCTTCGGAATATTTTTACTAAACAAAAAGGAACCAATGAAACCGGATATTTCCATTCTCAATAAAGAGTTGGCCGTCTATCTTAAAAACCTGCTTGGTAGTGAATTGACCGATTTTTTAAACGCACAGGCCGAGCAACGTTCCGTCCGCTTTAATACCCTTAAAAAGGATTACAAAAACAATATCGAAAGTTTGCGGCAAAAAGGTTTCTGTTTTAAAACCCTCCCTTTTTCCGAAATAAGTTTTGGAGTGGAAGAAGCGCCGTTTTCCCTAAGCCATTCACTGGATTTTTTTCAGGGCAATTTTGCTTTTCAGGGCGCTTCATCGCAAATACCACCGATTGTGCTTGATCCGCAACCCGGTGAAAAAGTGCTGGATATGGCCGCCGCCCCAGGATCAAAATCCACCCAGTTGGGGGTGATGATGGCCAACCGCGGACATCTTGTTATAAACGATTCCAACCGGTCGCGTATGCAGGCTTTAAACAGTAACACGCAAAAAACGGGCTTGATCAACCACTGTATTTATTATGGCCCGGGCGAACGGTTGGGCCGCTTATTCCCGGAATATTTTGATAAAGTTTTGCTGGATACGCCATGCAGTGGCCTCGGCACATTGGCGACCCACAAGGAAATAATCACCTGGTGGAGCGATGCCAAATTAAGAAAACTCAACGGCATTCAGCACCAGTTATTTGTCTCGGCCATAAAAGCGGTAAAAGTTGGCGGAACGATTGTCTACTCCACCTGCTCGGTCGCGCCGGAGGAAAACGAGTTATTGGTCGAGCGCATCATAAAAAAATATCCGTTGGAAGTAGTGCCCATCGCCAATAAGGGGATGGAAAATTTTGAGGATGGATTGACATATTACCAAGGTGTGCAACTCTCAGAATCCTTAAAAAACACCAAACGCATTTGGCCGCATAAGCATGGCATGGAAGGTTTTTATATTGCCAAGCTGGTCAAGAAGGAAGAGTTTTATAATAAAAAATATCCCGTGACGGTTGAGTTTATTGACACTCTTGGCCCTGATGATGCATTAATAAAAAATACTTTATCAGATATTTCCGAGAGCTGGGGCATTGATAATTCCCTTTGGGCAAACTATCGCTTCCACAAAACCAAAGACCGTATTTACCTGTTTAGCGCGGATGTAATGAAAATTTTAAAAGAGGGCTTTACCAACGGCGGATTGCTGCTTGCCGAGAAGCGTTTGTTTATCCGGAAACTGTCCCATCCATCCATCCGGCATTTTGCCAAACATATTTCCCGGCGCCACCTGGTTTTGGAGAAGGAAATGTTGGCCCTGCTTTTTGAAACAGGCGCATGCCCCGCGCCGGAAGGTTTTGAAGGGTATTACGCGCTTGTTCTTGATAGCCTTCCTGCCGCCATTGTTTTTGTGCAGGATAGACAGGTTAGGATAAAGTTATCACATGATTTTCGTGTTAGGTGATCGTTTCTGTGAAAAAAAAAGAAATCCCAAAATAGCTTTGACAGCCGATTTTTTTTTGTATATTCGAACTGTTAGGTATTGAGAAGCTAAAGCACATTGCCTAACTTACTTTTCACAAAGCGTATAAAGCCCACACGCTATATGTAAGTTTTTTTGCCGCTTGTCCCGCATTTTTTTGAGGGTGTTGCAGTATAAGGAAAAAAATAACAAAATTTGTCATTCCTGCATGTTTTAAGCAGGAATCTTACTTAATACGATTCAGATTCCCGATAAAAACACTCGGGAATGACAAACTGCAACACCCTCTTTGGGCGGGGCGTTTTCTGAGGGGGAACGGCAGCGCTATTCTTTAGGATTTTAATTTTTGCCGGGATGGCAAACAATTAATGATATGTTTTAGGAATTTTGCCAATGACGCCCTCAACCTCGGGACGAATGTCCCCTACAAAAATATATACATTCTCCACCACCAAAACATTTTCACAAAGCAAACTAAGGAATTAACCTCCATGAAAACGCAATTCGTAATTCTTAATTTATTGTTCATAATTATGTGGTCGTGCTCGCCCACGGAATCTGTATTTAAAGATGAGGAAATCACCCTGGAAGTGGACGCCGAGGTGATAGAAAACTGGATAACCCTGCGCGCCGAACCGGTTAAGCCCGGTTTTACCTATGTGCTGATGCGCGATACGGTAACCGTTTTTGAAGGAACCCTTGATAAGGCCGACACCCTGATCCATGATGAAACCCTTGAGCCGGCCACGACTTACACTTACAGCGTTTTTGCCAAAAAAGGGAAGGTGAAAAGCAAAACCGTTATGGCCATAGCAACCACTATGGACACCACCAGCCATGATTTTACCTGGCAAACTTTTGAGTTTGGCGGCAGGAGCAGCAGCATTTTAAATGATGTGGCCATTATCAATGAAAATGATATTTGGGCGGTTGGCGAGATACACACCCAAGACACGGACAAATGGAACGAAGACAGCACGGCATGGATTCCGGGTTATAATGCAATACACTGGGATGGGAGTGATTGGGAATTAAAACGGTTTAAGGTAAATAATTCTTTAATACAACCAATACGGGGAATACTTCCTTCGTCAAACAATGAATTCTGGATAGCTGCGGGTAGTATTTATCATTCAGTAGGTCAAAGTGCTTCGCTTTTATATCAAAGAAATATTAATACTTCTGAATTAGTACAAAAACTTTTAAAAGTATCTGATGATAATATTTATGGTGTAGGTACTTCGGGTCTAATTGTTCAATATAATGGTGCCAATTGGAAAAAAATAGAAAGCGGGACAGATATCGATATTCGTGATATATATGGGGCGCAAAATCCTAAGACAGGTGAATATGAAATCTTAGGGGTTGCATCGAATGTTAATAAAGATACACAAATCAAGTTTTTTCAAATAAAAGATAATAAGGTAATCGACCTATCCTTAGATGGCCTGACCTATTTTTTTGACGGCATATGGTTTAAACCAAATAGTAAGTATTATATCGTAGGTACAGGTATTTTTAAGAATAATCGTTTTTTTAAAACGCAATCTTGGGAAACATATGCGCCGGGTGTTGTCTCTTCATACCATACAAGGGCTATAGCCGCCAATGATATAAATGATATTATAGCTGTTGGCGCATATAACGAAGTTGTTCATTTTAATGGTAAAACCTGGAAGAACTATAAAAACAATATCTTTGCTGCTTACTATGAGGTTGATTTTAAAAACAACATTGTAGCTGCTGTTGGTTTCAATGACAGAAACGCACAATTGTTGATTGGAAGGAGGTGATTACCATGGATTACATCTGAAAAACGCGGTTGTGCTGGAACACAACCGCGTATTGTTAGAAACCTAAAAAGAATAATCGCTTAGCCTGCACCCTGACATAGAGAACAGGATAAGTGTGCCCTTTTTAGTATGTAGAAGTTATAATTTCTTAAATATAAATCAACAAATATTCTTTAAAAAAAAGGAAATATAATGAGAACTGTTATTTTTACTATATTTTTTTACATACTATTATTTTCTCAAAATCTTTATTCGCAAGTATGGACTTGTAACACGGTTTCTTCCGCTCCAGATTTGTTAAAGTCAAATAATATTTCATTAAACTCCAATTCAATTTCTGGACATGTCGCATTTCGTGTTTATTTTCATAAAGTTGCGGAGGACAATGGAGATAACGCAATAACAGATGTCGAAGTAGATTATGCCTTGACTATTCTAAATAATTACTTTCAGTCATCAAATATTAGTTTTCAATCACAGGGAGTAGATCAAATAAATAATTCAGCTCAATTTAATTCTCCAAACCTTAGCTTATTTAATATCAATGCCCATTCTGATGGTATTGATATATATTTGATACCAGCAGAGTCGCCTTCGGAAGGAGGAAAAACATCCGATGGCGTAATTAGTGGTGCATTTTATGTTGTCGGTGCATTTCAGGAAACTAATGAATTAGAGTCTGAGCTGATCGGTACCTCAATTCTATCACATGAAATGGGGCATTGTCTGGGTTTATGGCATACACATCATGGTACATCTTCTGGCGAAAGATCTGGATCCGCATGTGCTGAACTAATAGATGGATCCAATGGTGACATTTGTGGTGATTATGTTGCAGATACACCCGCCGATCCAAATATGCATAATCAGGTTGACGACGGATGTAGCTACACAGATACTGTTCTCGAGCCTGAGACAGGTTTACAATACAATCCAGATACGGATAATATTATGTCTTATAGCATTCCTTCCTGTATGACTGTATTTTCACCTTTACAGGCAGTAAAAATTCATACAACCCTTCAAGAGAGTTCTTTTTTGCAAAACATGATTATACCTACTGTAACTGTGCACCAGAATTCCTCATCCGGAAATGATTTTGGTACAGTTGGCCACTGGGAATCATTAGCTTTTATTTCTCACGGGTTACCATATTCGTTTACATCCTCCCTAAATGCAATAGAAGTTCTCCGTGGTTCTCAAGAGTTATTAGATGGCCCTAAAGAAAAGTATAAAGAATGGATAGGTTTTACAGATGTTACGAACCATCAAGAATTTAATATCTCGGATTTAATAACAGTTTTAACTTCCCAGTTTGATGAGACAAAATCAGGCGTAACCATCAAAACCAGCCTTGAGGATCCTACAGTTCAAGGAGGCAATATCCAGTTTAAAGACCCCTGGTTTATCGATTATGCCGATCCGCTTTATGGCAACTATAAACGTAATAGGGGAATGTCCGCGCCTTTAATATCACGTAATTCCCCTTTTCACCCGGATTATTCGACCAATTATAACGGCGATGTTTATCAGGGCATATTTTTAAATCAGGATCCAAATCAAACACAAACCTACTACTCCGTCAAAGCCGACCAAACCCAAACCATCACCGGAACCACCTGGGATTTCTACGGTTGGGGCAAATCGGGCGCGACATTGCAATCACCAAACAGCAACCAAACCGCTGTGGTATTCAACCAGCCCAATGCTGTGGTAACCGCCCATTACAAGGGCCGCTTGCGCAGCAACCTCATCTCCGGTTACGCCAGCAATAGCCAGCGCAAAATCGTGCGTACGGACAATGGCATTTACCACACGGTTTACCAAAGTGATTATTATGATAATAACGACGGCCAAATGCGTAGCCGGATATTTTGCAGTAAAAGCGCCTCCACTAATTTTGATGGCTCCTGGGTACAGGATTTTATTATTTCGGCTCAAGCCTTTGGTCAGGATTATCGGAACCCTTCGATGGATTATTTTGACAACATGCTCTACGTGGTTTATGAAACCAATGATGGTACAGATATGCGCATAGACCTGGTTGAATATGATACGGTTACAGGCGTTTCTACATACCGCACAGTTTCTGGTATTTTTTCCAATGTTTATTTTGGCAACGCCAAGCCTGTCATAGGCGTAACAAAAGAGCAGGCAATGGTTGTTTGGAAAGAATCGTCTAACTCTAAGCTAAAATTTAAAGTTTGGAAAAAGTCTGATCCTGCCAATAGTTTAATAAATACCTTTCTTGATCATTCTTCCACAAGTTCCAAAAATCCCTCACTAGCCGTTGGTAAAAGTTCACTAAATAGTTTTTCTCAATTTTATATTGCATGGCAAAATGGTTCTTCGGAAATCGAATATCAAAAGTTTAAACAAAAGCATCTTCTTTCAATCTGGAGTCCGCAGGAAGATATTAATTCAATTATTTCATCCGGCAGCGGTTTCACCAACCATAACTACCCGTCGATTAGTTTGATGGAATATGCCCAGGCTACCCAAAAGCCCATAGTAACCTGGCGCGGCAGTAAAAAAGAGTACCAACAACAGAACCTTGCCAAGGCAACCGTAGGTGGCGGGGGAAGCTGGGTCTGGAAATACAAAACCGTAGTACGGCCTTATGCCTCCGGATGGGGCGCGTTCTACGAAGTCGGCAGCAATGTGGTCGCTTCCACCATTAACTCGTCCGATAACGGGGAGTCGGTCATCATTTACAGCCAAAACAACGGGGCGGAAAGCCGCTATGTTGTGCGTGATGCACAAGGTGTTTATGGTGTGTTAATCCTAAGCCATAATGGTTTGCGCAGCCATGTGTCCAATGCAGCCACATTATCGGATATGAGGGCTATTGTGTTTAATAAAACCAGCTTGCCCTATACGCTTACCAAAAGCACAACGGTTTTCCAGCAACCCCAAAATAAAATATCCACAGAGATTGATTACACGGCCATGCGCCAGGGCGTCGTAAAAAAAGACACGCTGGAGTTTGTCTTTAATATGGGCGATATCATGCTCGATGGCGAAGAAGTGTTGTTTAAAACCCGCCCGGACACCTTGCCCGTAAACACCTTGGAAGAACTTAATGACGCGACGCGGACAGTCAATTTTTATCTGGATAACAGCAGCGAACTGTTCTTTAGCGATATTTATTACACGGCCAAATCGGCCCATGCCGATTCGGCTTTAAGCGCGGAGGACGAAGTCCGTTTTCAGGTGGAGCTTGTGCGCGTCTCCGATGGGTTTATTGCGGGTCAGATGGATAAAATCACCTACAACCGCAACACAGTGGAAGACCATGCCACAATCGATTATCAACTCGATTGTTCGGGCATCGAGCCGGGCAGTTATTATCTGCGGCTGGCCACGGCGGTAAAAGGCGATGCCGAATATTTTCTTGGCAACGGCCATAATTCCGTTGATGGGCTGGCCAAAAAAAGTTATGTGAAAATCGGGTTAAGCGAGATTAGTTTGCCGCTCTCGTATAAACTGGAGCAGAATTTCCCCAATCCTTTTAACCCTTCCACCACGATTACTTATCAAATCCCAAAAGCCGGGAAAGTACAAATAAAAATATTTGATATTACCGGGCGCGAGATAACCACTTTGGTGGACGAGCAGAAAGAACCGGGAAATTATCGGATTACTTTTGATGCCGGGCGTTTGGCTACAGGCGTGTACATTTACCGCATCGTAAGCGGCGATTTCACTGCCCAAAAGAAAATGCTGCTTGTGAAATAGGAATTTCATACCGATTTAGCTACAGGGCTGCAAGTCCTCGTGTTTTCTACGGGAGATGGCTATCGAAAGACCTTCGAGGTTGCAACGCAGTAACCTCGAAGGTCGCTTTGTTCAATTTTTAGCCGTATTTAAAACCTTCCGCCTTCCCCAAGGGCGGAAGGTTTTTTTCTTCTCAAAGATTTTATTTAAACCCTTAATAATTGTATATTTGCACTTCCTTTTTATATCGATGCCATTGCTAAAAGCGGTGGCATCGATTTGGTTATATTATACATTTACCGGAGAAACAATGTCCAAAGAACCCGCTAAAATTTACGATCCTAAAAATGTTGAAAACAAATGGTACGCCAATTGGGTGGAAAATAATTATTTTCACGCCGAGGCGAAATCCGATAAGCCGCCTTATACCATCGTTATCCCGCCGCCCAATGTGACCGCCCGTTTACACATGGGGCATGCCTTCAATAACACCATACAGGATATCCTGATCCGCTATAAACGCAAAACCGGTTTCGAGGCTTTATGGCTGCCGGGCACCGATCATGCCGGTATTGCCACCCAGGCTGTAGTGGAGCGCGATCTAAAAGAATCCGAAAATAAAACCCGCCACGACCTTGGGCGAGAACAATTTGTGGAACGTGTCTGGAAATGGAAAGAGGAACACAGCGACATCATTACCGATCAGCTAAAAAAACTGGGCTGCTCGCTGGATTGGCAACGGGAACGTTTTACGATGGACGAAGGGCTTTCCCACGCGGTGACGGCGGTGTTCGAAAAATTTTATGAGCGTGGCCTGATCTATAAAGGGCAGCGTATTGTAAATTGGGACCCGGCTTCGGGCACCGCGCTTTCTGATGATGAAGTGGACCATAAAGATGTGAACGGTAAAATGTACCACATCCGTTATAAGCTGGAAGGATCGGATGATTTTATCGTTGTGGCCACCACCCGCCCGGAAACATTGCTTGGCGATACCGGCGTAGCCATTGCACCGGATGATCAGGAAAAGCTGTACCTGGTTGGCAAAAAAGTAATCATCCCTTTTGTTAATCGCGCCGTAACAATTTTTACTGATAAACACGTCGATAAAGAATTTGGCACCGGTTTTGTAAAGGCCACTCCCGCTCATGATCCCAATGATTTTGAAATGGGCGAACGTAACAATCTTGATAAAGTAATTATGTTGGATAAAGACGGAACAATTTTTCCGGTTTGTAAAAAAGTCACCGAAAAAGGTTTGGTCGACGAGCTGCCTGTGCCGGAATCTTTAGCAGGCTTAGACCGTTTTGTTGCCCGTAAAAAAATGATTGCCTTGCTCGATGAGATGGGCCAGCTTGTAAAAGTGGAAGACCATGCCCATGCCGTTGGCCACAGTTACCGCTCGCATGTTCCGGTGGAGCCGTACCTCTCGGAGCAGTGGTTTGTTAAGATGAAGCCCCTGGTCGAGAAGGCTTTGGAGGCGGTTGAAAAAGGGAGTGTTAAGTTTTATCCGCCCGGGAAATTTGAAAACACCTATCGCCACTGGATGAACAATATCCGTGATTGGTGTATCTCAAGGCAATTGTGGTGGGGGCACCGCATCCCGGTTTGGTACAATGAAAAAGGTGAATTCAAAGTCAGTAAAGAAAATCCAGCTGCAAACGGCGAGAAATGGACGCAGGACCCGGATGTTTTGGATACCTGGTTTTCATCGCAATTGTGGCCGTTTTCCACCTTGGGTTGGCCGGACAACGCCGATGATTTAAAGAAATTTTACCCGACTTCCACATTGGTCACCGGCCCGGATATAATCTTTTTTTGGGTTGCGCGGATGATTATGTCCGGCCTGGAATTTATGGACGAAATTCCTTTTGACAGCGTCTTTTTTAATGGTATTGTGCGCGATGAAAAAGGCCGTAAGATGAGCAAATCTCTGGGCAATGGGATTGATCCATTAGTTATGGTCGATCAGTTTAGCGCCGATGCGGTACGTTTTACTTTGATGATGATGAGCGCTGAGGGACAGGACCTGAATGTAAGTGAGAAAAGTTTTGAAATTGGCCGTAATTTTTCCAATAAAGTGTGGAATGCTTTTCGATTTTTAACCATGAATTTGGAAGATTATTCAACCGATTTTGAACCTTATAAAAATAATTTTGAACTGGCTGATCACTGGATTTTAAGCCGTTATAATTCGGCCCTGAAAAATGTGGTTAAAAATTTGGACCAGTTCCGTCTCCATGACGCGCTTGAAACCATTTATCATTTCTTTTGGGGTGATTATTGCGACTGGTATTTGGAGGTGATCAAGCCACGTTTGTATAAACCGGAAAAAGAGGAAGATAAACAAACGGCGCTCAGGCTGGCATCCTTTATTATGAAAAACAGCATGGAATTATTGCATCCGTTCATTCCGTTTATTACCGAAGAAATCTGGCAAAATTTTAAAACAGGGGACGAAGAAAGTATTATTGTCTCCCAGTGGGCCAAGCCGCAAAATGCCTGGAACAACACGGAAGCCGAAGAGGCATTTTCCTTTTTGCAGGATTCGATCAGCGCCCTGCGTAATATGCGCAGCGAAATGGATGTGCCGCCGGGCAAACCGATGGAACTGATTGTTGAAGCCGATGAAGATATTTTTGAACGGATCAGCAGCAACCTTGTTTATTTTAAATCGCTGGCCAAAGTGGAGAAAATCTCCAAAGTGGACGGCAGCCTGGATAAGAAAGAGGCGGCAACCGTTGTTGTAAAAGGGTGTGAATATTTTGTCCCTTTGTCCGATTTGATCGATCCTGAGAAAGAGAAAGCGCGCCTTGAGAAAGAGTTGAAAAATCTGCAAGGTATGGAACAGGCCATCTTGAAAAAACTGGAAAATAAAAATTTTGTGGAACGCGCGCCCCAGGCCGTGGTTGAAGGGGAACAGAAAAAACTTAAAGATATTCAGGAAAACCTTTCTAAGGTACAGGCAAATTATGAAAAGTATGTTTAACCGGGTGCAGAGACCAACCAGGTTTTGAAAACCTGGTTGGTTTGTATTCTGGACGTTTTTCACTACAGCCCCAAACCAAGAATCCGTCTCTTCGTCTTTTGAATCCCGGTTATCCACGGGATAACTTTTGTTTCTTTTTCATTTAGGAAAAAGAAAAGAAAATGTCGGAATTGGTAAAAAAATTATTTTGAATATAAATTATGGGTGACGAATTATTTGAAGCCATTGCAGTCTGGGGCAGAATATAAAATCAATGGGTTCGTAATGGGCTCATGAAAATATAAAGTAGGGTGAAATTATGTTAAAAGGAAAGAGGGTTAAGGGAATAAATTTTAAGATTACGTTATTAATGCGAATTACTTTTGTACATATTTTTTTTGTGACAATAAGTTTTGGCCAGCAAAGCACCTCAATCACCATCACAAACCATAACCTGGGTTTGGTAAAAGAGGAGCGGGTAATTGAACTAAACAAAGGCCGCCAGAAAACCAATCTTGAGGATATTCCCGCACAAATAAACCCGGCCAGCGTTTTAATCGAAAGCGGCTTTGATGTGCTTGAACAAAACTTTGAGTACGACCTGATCAGCGTGGACAAAATTTTGCAAAAATCTTTGGAAAAAGAGATCGTTATCGAGCATCCCGAACAAGGACGGATGAGCGGAACGCTGCTTTCTGCGACAGGTTCTAATATGATTTTGAGAACGGCTGACGGGCTGATGCAAATTATTCCACGCAATAATAAACAAAAAATTTCCTTAAAAGGATTGTCATCCGGTAACCTGCCGTTTATTATCCGGCCCACTTTGGTTTGGAATGTGAATGCGCCAAAGAATGGCAGCTTTAATACGAGAGTGTCCTATCTAACCGGCGGCCTGACCTGGAATGCCGATTATGTGGGTTTGCTCAATGAGGACGATTCAAAAATAACTTTATCCGGTTGGGTTACAATCAATAATACATCCGGCAAAACATTTAAAAATACAAAGCTTAAACTGATGGCCGGGGATTTGAATTTGGTACGAGGCAGCAGGCAGCAACCGCGCATGAGGTATGAAACGATGGCTGTTGCTAAAGCGGCGCCTTCTTTTTCCGAGAAAGCTTTTTATGAATATCATCTCTATGACCTTAACCGTAAAACCGATCTGCAAAATAACCAGATTAAACAAATCCAATTATTTGGCGAAACGACGGGCGCCATTAAAAAAATCTATAAAGTAAGCAGTTATAAACCAAATGAAGTGGCCGTAATTATCTCTTTTAAAAACAGTAAAAAAAATAATTTGGGCATGCCGCTTCCAAAAGGTATAATCCGGCTTTATAAAAAGGATGGGGATGAACGGGAATTTGTCGGGGAAAACCGAATTGAGCACACGCCGAAGGATGAGAAGATTGAGATCGAAACAGGTAAAGCTTTTGATATAGTTTCCGAACGGGCAGTAAAGAAAGTTGAAAGGCCTTCCAAGCGGTCAGAACGCAGGGTTGTTGCATATAAAATCCGAAACCATAAAGAGAAAAAGATATCGGTTGAAATTGTTGAAAATATCCGGCAACATGCCGAAGTAGAAGTACATTCTGCCAATGGCAAAATGATTGAGCAAAAAGCGGATATGTTAAAATATAAAATAAATATCGAGCCTGATGCCGAGTTAGTTTTTGTGCTTGATTATACAATCCGCTGGTGATGTTAAAACCAATCCAAACCTAAAACCAACAACTAAAAGTATAGATAATTTAAAACCTCATGAGTGATAAAAATAAATTTAACGAAGATGAACTACGGCGTAAAATTCGCGAGCAACTTGAGCAAAAGCATAGCGAAAAGCAAAAGATAAACCAAGAAGCAAGTGAAGAAGAGGCGCAGGCAGGGCAAGACGCACAAAAAGACGAATCTTATTTTTTAGAAGTTTATGTAAGGCGCAACCTGCAGGAAGAGGTCTATTCCCGGCATGCAGAGTTTATAAAATGTGGTAATCATCTCGATCAGGTTAAATGGCTTACCCCGTTGGAGTTGGAAGAGGAGTTTGAGTTCTTCCCGTATGAATACACACGCTGGGAAAAGTTTAAAAATAAGTTTTCGCTTAGCAAAAAGATTAAAATACCGGATACACCTGAAATAAAACAGATGATCGATGATTTCCGCAGGGAAATTGAGGAAGATGCCCAAGAGCGGACTGCCCGTTACAAAAATCATTTAAAAGAGAACCAAAAACAAATTCACGATGATCTGGAACAGAAAATCTTTGAAGAAGAACAGGAACGGTTTTATAAGTCAAAAAAAGGTTATTACAAATATAAAAACCATATTGATGAATTTGCCTGGATGACCAGGGACGAATTTGATTCTCAGGATGAATTTACCGACCGTGTTTTTACCCCAATAGAAAAACTGCGTCGAAATGTCTTGTTTGCTTCCATTTTTATTGGCTTGGTTGCAGGTATTTATTTTCTAAATGATTATTTAACCCCGGAGTCGCAAAAAGGCTATCTTGTCGTTGAGCTGGATGATACCAATAGCAGCTTGTACCTTAATCAGAACCTGGCCATTGGTTTTACACCGGGTGCGCCTTATTTACTGGAAGTTGGCGAGTATGAAGTGGCTGTAATCTCGTCCGGCTATAAAACCGAACCTGCATTTCAGGTGGCGGATATTGCAGTTGGGGATACCACGCGTATTTCTTTTAAGATGTTGCCCCTTTTCGGGAATATGGGCATTGTCCGTTTAAATGTGCCTTTTAATGATGCAACCATTTATGTGGATGGCGCTTTTAAAGGAACGGTCCAGGAAAGTAAATTATTAGCCCTGGAAGTTGGCGACCACTCCATAACCGTAAAAAAAGAAAATTACATTCCTGTGCCGCAGCTCCATACTTTTTCATTAAACGCAGGCGATACCATCGACCTGGCTTTTCGCTTAAGCCCGCATAAAATTAAATCGGTAGGCAATGTCGGCTCCTCAATTAATGTTGGCCTGATCGAGGTAAATGCCAATGTACGCGATGCACAAATAATTTTAGATGGGCAACGAACGGGTTTTGCTACCGATTATATTTTACAGAAAATACCTTTTGGCCAGCATATTATCCGCATAGAAAAAGAAGGGTATAAAATTTACCCGATGGAGCAAGTTGTAAAACTGAGTAAAAATAATCGGCAGGCCAAAGTTAATTTTACTGTGACGAGTACATCACGTAAGGTAAATATTTTTGTTCAACCAAAGTCGGCACAGATATTTATTGATGGCAAAGAAGTAGGGACGGGAAATTTTTCAGGTTCACTTTCATTGGGCTCGCATACAATTTCATTTGAAGATTTAACGGGCTATATTACGCCTGATGCGCAATCGATTGATGTCCGGGAAGATGGTCAGTCAAAATATGAATTTAGATATGGAACCGCCCTTGATTATCGTATTAAGCCCGGAAAAGTAGAACCATCACCTTCGTTTGTGCAAGTCTCATCGGGATATATTATGACCGGTGTGAACTTTAAGGCAAACTCCAGCAATGGTCCGGATGTGGTCCCAAATAAAATAATCAATGAAAATGTTTGGAATATGGGCTTTGCGTTCCAGTATAAAAATCCGCCGGGCAATGATGCCATTTTAATCCGTTTCCGTACACCGGCAGATTTGAATATAACAAAAGATATTAAACTCAAGTTGTGGTTGTATGACTCTAAGGAGAAATACCCGCTAATTTTAGGAAGTAAAGCAGAGTACCGGATCGTGCTTAATAATGTGATTATTGCCGATCATATAAAACCTAAATATAATGTAGATCAATTTGCGGGAGATAAGTACGATGAATTCTCTATTTCGCAACATTTGCGCGCAGGTACAAATGTGTTGATAATATCCGTCACGGCAGATAATGCCCGTTTTCTGAAATTTTGGAAAGCAGAAATTCACTAGGCAAAAATTTAACATCTATTAAATATATTGCAATTTTTTGCCCGTATACAACAACAAGGGCCCTGTTAAATGCCTATCGCTCCAGATTTATTTGAACATCAATCACAAAATCTCTTGCAGAAACCGCTGGCTGAGCGCTGCCGCCCGCAATCGTTAAAAGAAATTGTTGGGCACCATAAATATTTGTCGGAAGACGCGGCGTTAAGAAAACAAATTGAGGCCGGCCAGATTCCATCGCTTATTTTATGGGGGCCGCCGGGTGTCGGCAAAACAACGCTCGCCCGTGTTATCGCAAAAGAACTGAAAATTACCCTAAACGAAATTTCTGCAGTAAGCGCCGGTGTTAAGGATGTAAAAGAAATTATTGTCCGGGCACGCAACAGTTTTTCCATGTATGGCAAAGCTACTTTGGCCTTTATTGACGAGATCCACCGTTTTAATAAAACCCAGCAGGATGCCTTGCTCCATGCAACGGAACAGGGTGTGATTACCTTAATTGGGGCCACGACTGAAAACCCGTCTTTTGAAGTGAATGCCGCGTTGCTCTCACGCTGTACGGTTTTAAAATTGGAGATGCTTGAGAAAGACGATCTTGTAAAAGTGGTTGAAAATGCGCTTAAACAGGATATTCTTTTAAAAAATTATAATGTTAAGATTGAGGGCATGGATGCGCTGCTAATGTACGGTGGAGGTGATGCGCGCAAGACTCTGAACCTGCTTGAATCGGCTTTTGTGATGGCCGAAAAAGAGAACAAAAAAGTACGGATTACAGCAGAGATAATCGAAAAAGCGGCCGCAGGAAAAACCCTGGCCTATGATAAAAAAAGCGATTATCACTATGATACGATCTCGGCATTTATTAAAAGTGTACGCGGCAGTGATCCCGATGCGGCGGTTTATTGGCTGGCACGTATGCTGGATGCCGGCGAGGAGCCGACTTTTATAGCGCGCCGTTTGGTTATCCTTTCATCGGAAGATATTGGCAATGCCGAGCCTTATGCCCTCTCCTTGGCCAATGCCGGGTTTGAGGCGGTAAAAAATATTGGCATGCCCGAAGCACGGATTGTTTTAGCGCAGGTCACAACTTATTTAGCGTCCGTGCCCAAAAGCAATGCGGCTTATTTAGCAATTGATACGGCCTTGGCGGAAATAAAAAAATCGGGTGTGCAACCTGTCCCACTACATCTGCGTAACGCACCAACAAAGCTGATGAAAGACCTCGATTATGGCAGCGGTTACAAATACGCCCATGATCATCCCAACCATTTTGCCGATCAGCAATATTTGCCCGATAAATTGAAAAAACGGGTTTTTTATAATCCTTCGGAGATGGGACGGGAGAAGAAAATAAAAGAATTTTTAAAACGGCTTTGGCCAGGTAAGAGGAGCAACGATTGACAAATCCCATAAAAAAAGCGGCTTTAAACCAGTTCCTGAACTTTCGCTTAAAAATGCTGGCCAGGCAGGAGCGAGCCTACGATTTCTCCTCGGAGTTAAAAAAAGTAGAAAAGGCGTTGATAATTCTGCCCGCACAAAATGATTTTACCGAACCGGTTCAGGTTTTTATAAAAAGATTAATGGACATTTTTTCCAAGGCGCGTATCTCCACTTTTGTGAGCAGTACTTTGCGCAAAGAGGACATGAGCTGGCTGGGCGTACCAAGTGATAAGTATTTAAAAATTATACGGGACGAATTATTTGATCTTGTTGTGGATATAAATATCGAACAAGACAAAGTGTGCTCCTATTTGTGCGCCTTTAGCGGGGCGCCCATGCGTTTAAATTTAGCTTCGGGGGATTATGATTCGATTTACAACCTGCACTTTCGCACATCGCCCGAAAAGAAATTTGAGGAGCGTCTAACAAATATTGTGTCATATTTGGAGTTTTTAAAAAAACAGGATAAAGGGGAAAAACAATGAAAAAGAGTATGATTATTTTAATACTGTTATCAGGAATGCTTTTTGGGCAGCAAAGCCAGACCATCGAAATCGGCACATTTAATATTGAGTGGTTTCCCTGCAAGGATGATGGCGAGCTTATGAAAAAATATGACATAAACCTGCGTTATCCGCCTAAGGGTAATGCCACGGATATTGAAGCGCTCTTTGCCCTGCTGAAAGATTTGGACATAGAGTTGCTGGCGGTTGAAGAAATTGTAGACCCAAAATTATTGGGCGAGATGGCCAAAAAATATCTGGGCGAAGAGTACGAGATGATTTATTCTACGGCCGGTGGTTCACAAAAAGTTGGTTTTTTATATGACTCTTCTGTGCTGGAACTAGTCGGCGAGCCTGAGACGTACGCCAGTCTTTTGCTTAAACCAAATTCCCGCTTGCGTCCGGCGTTTAGGGCCTACTTTAAAAGCAAGCCCAACGGATTTGATTTTCATGCCATCGTAGTGCATTTAAAAGCTTCGCCGCGTGGATGGGACCGTCGGAAGCAGCAGCTTGATAAACTGGAAGAAATATTGCAATCCTTGCCTGAAGAAAGCAAAGACAGCGATATTATTTTAATGGGCGATATGAATAATGTGACCAAAGCGGGCGCCGGGGAATTTACACCAATGATGGAGCGCCTTGGGTTTTATTGGGCTACATCCGAGCTGGATGGCAAACCAACAAATTACTGGCAGCCGGATTGGAAGGTTAATAAAATTAAGGCATCAACCATTGACCAGATTTTTGTATCGGCCGACGCCAAAATTGAATTTGTTGAAGGCAGCACAAAAACAAGCGGTGGCTGTGTTGCGGGCAACGATTTTTACGAGGGCGAAAATATTCCGGCCTATTTTGATAAAATTTCGGATCACTGCCCTGTATACGCCAGTTTTAAATTTGAAAAAGACGACGACTAAAATGCAACACTTTGCACAATAGTCGTGACTTTTGTGCAAAGTTGTGCATTATTGTCAAAAAAACAAGAATTCTGGAACTAATTAATATCTTGTAATACGCCCTATTTCTTGTCATGCTGAGGAACGAAGCATCCTTTTCTTCTTCAGCGTTTTGTTCGGGTTGTAAATTCCGTGAATTAAGATGATGCCATTCTTCATTTTTAAATTTTTTACTTATAGATGGATTATAAATTAATGTCTTTACTTATGACCGAAACGGCTTCATTAATCGAAATAAAATGGGATGATTTAAAAGAAAATTTATTAAAAACAATAAAAGATGGTCTGCTTATAGCTTTTTCCGGTGGGGTGGACAGCGCATTTCTATTATGGGCGGCGCAAAAAATGGCAGAAGAAAATGGTGGCCGGGTAACGGCGCTTACCACCACGAGTGAAAGTTTACCGCAACAGGACAGGGAAGATGTGCAAAAGTTTATCCGTGATTTTAATATTGACCATATTTGGGTAAACAGCCGGGAGATGGAAAACCCGGACTATGTGCAAAATGACGCCTTGCGTTGCTATCATTGTAAAACAGAGCTGTTTACCATCGCAAAATCAATCGCCAAAAAAAAGGGTTTAAAATGGATCGCCTACGGATATAATGCCTCGGATTTTTCCGATGACCGTCCCGGACACCAGGCTTCGCTGGAAAATGGAATCTTAGCGCCATTGGCGGAAGTTGGGTTTACAAAAGAAGAGATTCGTGCGCTCCTAAAAGAAGAGGGAATTGAACTTGCAGAGAAAGCAGCCAGCCCTTGTTTAAGTTCACGGATTGCCCATGGTGTTCCGGTCACATCGGGCCGATTGGCGGATATTGCCTTTATGGAAAGTATTCTTAAAAGTGCGGGGATTAAAATTTGCCGTGTCCGTATAAACCAATCAAAAGAGAATAATTTTTTACGAATTGAAGTAGCTGCAGAGGAGATGGAAAAGGTGTTTGGCATAAAAGATCTACTGGGCCGGGAAGGCCGTGCGCGTGGTTATAAATGGGTCACGTTAGACCTTGCAGGTTATAAAACCGGGGGCGCCGATTCGTGAAAGAACAACACCTTAAAGATTTATTAATCCGTCTAAAAGAAAATAAACTTTCCGTTGATGAGGCTGTTGCGCAGCTTAAACAAGGCCCATTCCAAAAGGAATCGAATAATTTTTTTATGCCCGATCATCACCGTGTATTGCGCATGGGGCTTGGCGAAGTAGTATATGCCGAGAGTAAAAAAACAAAACATCTCTTAAAGATTGCCGCCACTTTTAGCAAACAAAAAGAGCCCGTTCTCTTTACCCGCCTAAAGAAAAAACAGTTTGTTGCACTTAAAGAAGAACATCCCAAAGCGCGTTTCAACAAAACAGGGCGTACACTTATTTTAAATGCACCTGCCCCGCCAAAACGACGGAAGGGCACACCTTTTATTGCCATTGTTGCCGCGGGCACAAGCGACCTGCCTGTTGTGGAGGAAGCCGCCGAAACATGCATCGCCATGAATACGGCCTTTGAGAAAGTAGTGGATGTGGGTGTAGCCGGTCTGCACCGTGTGGTGTATAAATTGGAAATTCTGCAAAAAGCCACAGCCGTGATCGTAATTGCCGGAATGGAGGGCGCTTTGCCCAGTGTGGTTGGCGGCCTGGTGAATTGCCCGGTTTTTGCCGTACCGACCAGTGTAGGTTATGGCGCGAGTTTTAAAGGCATATCTGCATTGCTGGGCATGCTTAACTCCTGTGCGCCGGGCGTTACGGTCGTCAATATCGATAATGGTTTTTCTGCCGCTTTTGCCGCCTGCCAGGTGGTGCGTATGGTTGATAGGGTAACTTTGTAGAGAAGAAGTAAGTTAGGTGTCTAAAATTTTTAAGATGAATTAGAATAAAACAAAAGGCCATCTCCAAAATCGGGGATTGCCTTTTGTTTTATTAAGAAAATTATGGCGCTACAACTGTCACGGTTGTTAAAGCCGAGGTGCCAATATTGCCGGCGGCATCATAAGCCTTTAAATAAATTGTGTGTGTGTTGGTATCTGCTTTGGCGGTACTGTTCCAGTTATAAAACCAGGTACCGTTTGTGGCCGAAGTTGTTGTGCCCTCGAGCGCGCCATCAATAAAATACTCTACTTTGGTAACACCCACATTGTCACGCGCATCGGCGCCAATGCTTACTGTGCCGGAAACCGTTCTGCCTGTTGTGGGGTAAAGCACTAAAACACTTGGCGCTGTTACATCATCCGATGTGCCGGATGAAACGGTAATTGTTGTAAGCGCAGTGGTTGAATTATTACCCGATTGGTCATAAACTTTTGCATAGATCGAATGTGTCCCGTCATCGGCATAAGGCGCTGTATCCCACGAAAACTGGAACGGTGTGGCCGAGTCAGTTGCAATATTTTCGCCATCAACATAAAGCTCCACTTTGGAAACAGCCGCATCATCCGTGGCTTCGATGGTGACATTAACTGTTCCAAAAACCACTTGGCCGCCAAGCGGATAAGTAATTATACCTGCCGGGGGCGTTGTGTCTTTTGTCGGAAAAACGGATACCGTTACGACCGGTGAAATGGATGTGTTGTTCCCGCCATCCGTTGCTTTTGCATAAAGGGTGTGGTTGGTGGAATCCTCAAACTCTGATGTGGCCCACATAACAAAATATGTCCTGCTTTTAGGGTCGGTTTGGTTTGGGGTTGCCGTGACACCGCTAAGTTTTACGCCATCAACAAAAAACTCAACATCGCTGATTGACCTTTCGTCTTGCGCCAATGCAATAACTTTTACCGTATCTTCCACCGTCTGCCCTGGTTGGGGGTTTAAAATTGTTATCGAAGGCGGGATAATATCATCGGTTTCGGCAATGGTAAAACGGGTAATGGCCGAATAACCAATATTATCATTTTCATCCGATGCAGCAATTTGGATGACGTGTGAGAGGCCGTCTTTTTTTTCAGAATCAGTGATCACAAGATCGATTAAGTATGGCTGTGAAGATGTTTCTCCAAGAAACTCCCCATCAAGATAGGCCCAGACTTTTTTGATTTTTTTATTATCTGAAGCTTCGACCCGTACCTTTATATCCTTAGAAATCACCGCGCCCTCGTACGGATAAACCAGTACGGGAACAGGGGGGAGAATATCTATTGGTGTGGGCAGTTCACATTGAAGAACCAGTAAACTAATCATAAAAATAAATAAATACTTTTTTAACATTTATAACGCTCCCGGATGGATTTTAAATACGGATAGATTTGTTACGCTCTATACTCGTATGGGATTAATAAAAAATGAGAATTTTAAAGTTTGAAATTTTAAAGGATTGTTTTTTTTGAGTATACAAATCTATCTGTGCCGCCTGTTTTGGGCGTTGACCTAGATCAAAAGACCCGGACATATTAATTAGATCGAAATATCTATCCAGACCGGACAATGATCTGAGCCCATCACATCTTTTAGAATAAAGGCGTCTTTTATAATGGATTGGTGCTCCTCGTTCACAAAAAAGTAATCCAACCGCCAGCCAATATTCCTTTCTCGCGCATTTTGGCGATATGTCCACCAGCTGTAATGTCCACCTTCTTGCTCGAATATCCGGAACGTATCCACATAACCGCTTGCCACTAATTTATCCATCCAGGCACGTTCCACAGGTAAAAAACCGGAATTTTTCTCATTGGCCTTTGGGTTTTTTAAATCGATTTCCGTATGGGCTGTGTTCAAATCGCCACAGATTAAAATGGCCTTTCCACTTTTGCGGTTGTTTTGCGCATGCTCTAAAAAGGAATCATAAAACCGGAGCTTATAATCCAAACGCTCATTATCACGCTGCCCATTGGGGAAATAAATATTGTACAGAAAAAAATCTTCAAACTCATGGATAAGTATGCGGCCTTCCCGGTCAAATTCATCCAGCCCAAAACCGCTTTCTGTTTTTAAAGGCACAATGGACGAAAGGGTTGCCACACCGGAATAGCCGGCTTTGCTTTGGGTATCGTTCCAGGCAATATTTTTATAAACTGTTGGAAATAGAGCGGCCTTGCCTTGTACATAAGTAGCCTTTACTTCTTGCATACAAAGGATATCGGCTGGCTTGCTGTTAATCCATTGGTCGTGGCCTTTGCGCACCACGGCACGGATGCCGTTTACGTTCCAGGAAAGAATGCGTAAATTCTTTGTTTTCTTACTTTCCACTATATTATACCCTTTTTCTTATAATGTCTTTGCAATTTCATCAGGTACATCAATTTCCATGCGTAAAATATTGGCGCTTACGACCTTTCCCTGGGCATCATGTTTTAATGTAAGCGTACCGCCACCGCCTAAGGCATTATGCAATAAAAAATTTAAAGCGCCGAGATTGGGCATTTCAAACCGTTCCACTTTGCCTTTAACGTTTTTGCCAAAATGGGATTTTACTTTTTCCTCGGTAAGCTGTTCTTTTATGATTTCGTAAAATTCCGGTTTTAACGCGATAACACCTACGTTGGCCGTATCGCCTTTATCGCCGGAGCGGGCATGGGCCAGTTTTAGTAGTTGAACTTTTTTCATTTAATCTGTCCTTTATTTTATCAGGTATTAGCGTTTTAAAAGTACATTAAATCAACAACTCGAACCTGTCATACTGAAAACTTTTTTATCCTGTTCCAAGTCCTGCCAAATAAGAAAGAGTTCCATACAGAATGAGAATTTGGATTTGTCAATCTTTCAGTCTTACAATCTTAAAATCCTTCAATGATTTAGATAACTTCAATCGTCAACACTTTGGGCTCTACAGTTTCCTTCCTAAGCAGGGCAGGCCAATAGGCGATCACCTCGCGCACTTTTGGACGGCCGCCACCAAAGCCGGTTACAGTAGGCGGGCCGGTTAAAACCAACGGGATTACCTCGCGCGAGAATTTATTCATCTCTTTATAATTATGGCCGCGCACGCCAATATGTAAAACAACTTCGTTCGGGTTTTCTATCGGAGGGGCCGTATCGCCACCGCAGGCATTATAGCCCAAAAATTCTGTATAAATATCATCAAATTTTAAACCGAGGTATTCCAGCCGTTTACGGATTATCTCATCGGCCTTTTGGGCTTTTTGCAAGGCATCGGGCCAGGTATAAGTTAGCTGGCCAATACTTGTGTAGCCATCAAAATAGGAGATGGAGACTTTATAAAACGGCGTATCGGGAAAACCTTTTATCCCGAAAACTTTTACCCGGTTAGGTGCTTCTTCTTTTAGTTGGATAGATGTAAAATCGGCCACACAGTCAGGCGTGATGTAATCTGCAGGGTTGCCCAGCTCATACAAAAGTTGCTCTTTAATGGTTTGCTCGCTCACCAAACCGCCAAGTGATTCATGCTTGGTTACAACCAAATGGCCATCCGGATAGGCTTCAACAATCGGGAAGCCAATGCGCTCCATATTGGGCACGTCTTTCCAGCCTGCAAAAAAGTTGCCGCCGCTGCCTTGTGCGCCACACTCGTTGATGTGCCCGCCAATAACGCCTGTAGCCAGCTTGTCCCAGTCATCCCATTTCCAGCCAAATTCGTGCACCATCGGGGCAAGCGAAATACCCGTATCGGTCACGCGCCCGGTCACAATAACCTGCGCGCCTTGTTCCAGTGCTTCGACCACAGGCCGGGCCCCAAAATATACATTGGCGCTGGAAACTTGTTTGCGTACTGTGCTTAGGTCGTCCCCGGTTTCCATGTTTTTTAAATTATTGCCGGAGGAGATCAGCGAATCGAGTTGGTTGAGAATATCGTCGCCATAAACAGCTGCAATTTTTAAACCGGTAAAGCCTTTTCTCTCGGCGATTTCCCGAATGGCCAGCATGCAGGCAACGGGATTTACACCGCCGGCATTGGTAATTAAGGTTACATTTTTTTCTACAAGCAGGGGCAAAAGCGTTTCCATTAAAGGGACAAAATCTTTGGCGTACCCCACGCTGGGATCGCGCATTTTTTGTTTTTGCATAATCGACATGGTCACCTCGGCCAGGTAATCCATCACAAGATAGTCAACGTCGCCTTCACGGACCTGATCAATCGGCGCGTCAAAACGATCACCCCAATAGCCTTGTCCGCTGGCGATGCGGATAAATTTTTTCATTTATTCTCCGGTAATTCTTTCCCGAATATTCAGTTAATTTAGTTTTAAAATATTGGAACAATTGATTGGTAAAACTACAAAATCTATTTTATACTTAAAAGTGGTTTTGATGTATTTATATTTTTATTGATTTTGATATCTAAGCCAACCTGGGCAATTTATAAGCCGCATAGGTGCAGAGACGCAAAGTTAAAAACAATATATGGTTGTGATCTAAATAATTAAAAATCCTGTCATTCTGAGTTGTCTTTCAAACGAAGAATCCCATGGTTGTTAGATTTGATGGGACGCTTCCTTCTGATTGGCATGATAATGAGAGTTTTGGCCTGAAAACACAGAAAATAATTTATCGGAACCAAAGTACTTTTTATTACCGCCTATTTTAAAAAATGAGGGAATTATGGATTTAGAAATTAAAAACAAAGTGGCGATTGTCTTTGCGGCAAGCAAAGGGCTTGGCAAGGCTGCCGCGTTAGCTTTGGCAAAAGAAGGGTGCCGGGTGGCAATTTGTTCCCGGGATGCGAAAAAAATTGAACGGGTTGCAGGGGAAATTGAAGCCATAAGCGGTTCGGCTGTTTTAGGCAGGGCGGTTGATGTGGGAAAGAAGGAGGACATTGACCGGTTTATAAAAAATGTGGTAGACCGATGGGGCACGATTGATATTCTGGTCAATAATGCCGGTGGCCCGCTTGTGGCAACTTTTGAACAATCACAGGATGATGAATGGTTGAAATGGTATAATTTAACTTTTATGAGTGTTGTACGTGCTGTAAAGGCGGCTTTGCCTTTTCTAAAACAAAATAATTGGGGCAGGATTATTAACATCACTTCATCATCGGTAAAAGCGCCCATCGAAAGTCTGGTCTATTCCAATTCTATTCGCCTTGCCGTGGTTGGTTTGGCAAAAACGTTGTCACGAGAGTTAGGGCAATATGGGATTACGGTACATAATGTGGCGCCGGGTTACCATTTAACGGATGGGCTGGAACGAATTATTGATAATAGAGTGGAGCAAGGACAAAAAAGGGAAGATGTTCTTAATGAATGGAGCCAGAATATTCCGGTTGGCCGGATTGGTGAGCCGGAGGATTTAGCGGCGCTGATTACATTTTTGGCATCGGGCAAGGCGGGTTATATGTCCGGTACAACTATCTCGGTAGATGGTGGGTTGTACGCGGGAACGCTTTAGATTGATTATTGTTGATTGATAATTGAAAATTTGGGGCAATACGATTTGTGTAGTAACATAGAAATCTATTTTTTCTACAAATAGGCCATTCCTATTGGAATTTTTTATTTAGTCCTGTAAGGACAGTTTATTTGTAGTAGTATGATAATCCCAATGGTTTAAAATAAGCTCCATCGGAGCGGCCTGTTGTAAGAATTTAATTGAAATTATTTTGTTTCTATTCTGGCTAATTCGCATAATGGGTATAATTAATAAAATTTATTGGAAAAAATATGTGCAGAAATATAAAGAAATTACGTTTTGAGGATCGCAATCCAACTGAGCAGGAATTGCAGGATGCAGCCTTGCAATTTGTTCGTAAAATCAGTGGCTACCGCAAACCATCAAGAAAAAATGAAGCAGCCTTTGAAAAAGCCGTTGATGAAATTGCCTTGGTTTCAAAGAAGTTGTTTAATGACTTAGCTATTGTTTAATTTGGTACATTTTTTTAACTAATTTTCACTCTTCACTCTTCACTCTTCACTCTTCACTCTCCACTCTTCACTTGAATGGGTAACCCCTCCAGTTCCATTATTTTTAAAGCATTTGTAGTTGGCGATGGGCCGGGCCGTAGCTGATAATCAAAAACCATTTTACCCTCTTTTATATCTTCCCGGAAATGGAAATTTTTTAAGTTTTCCACTTCCTCTTGCAACATCACAAGTTCGAGGTCGTGTGTGGAAACCAGCCCGATGCCTTTTTTTAATGCCAGCTCTTTTATATAGGCGAGGCTGCCAATAAGCCGTTCCTTGTTATTGGTTCCTTTAAAAATCTCATCAATTAAAAATAGGACCGGTGTTGTTTGATTGTTTTTGACATCCTCCAATATTTCTTTTAGCCGCCGCACTTCGGCATAAAAATAGGAGAGGCCTTCAGAAAGCGAATCATTTATGCGGATACACGAATGGAGCTTAAAAAGGCGTGTATTTAAGTGTTCCGCACAGACGGGCGCGCCGGCATAGGAAAGGGTCAGGTTTATCCCGATGGTACGCAGGAAGGTACTTTTACCGGACATATTTGAACCTGTGATAATATTTACCTGGTTCTCCGGATTGATATTAAAATCATTTCTCTTGCGGATATGCTGCGCGATTAACGGGTGCCCCAATTGTTTTGCTTCAAAATATAAATTTGTATTTGATTCCCTTATTTCCGGAAAAACATACGACGGGTTAAGCCAGTAAAACTGCGCCAGAGCAGAAAGCGCATCGATTTCGTGCCAGGCTTCAAACCACGCTGGCGCGCTATTTTGCAAAGAGTTTGTGACTTTTTTTAATCGGAATGCAACAAGATAATCCCAGGTAAGAAAAATATTGAGAATAATGGCCATTACTGGATTCATGCGGAGGCCGATCATTGCAATATTGCGGTTTAACATTTTAAAAAGGGTTGACGGTTTACTCTCTTTTTGCTGGATTGGTTTTAATATTTCCTGTAGTTGCCGCGCCTGTGAAAATGAAAAATATTCTATGTATTTAAATATTTTAAATATGCGCCTTAAGTCTTCTGCCAGTTCGATTGCTTCAGAGAAAAACCGGTTTATATTCATCTGGGCGGCTAAATGGATTAAAACATAAGCCGTAAAAGAAAAATACCAGAGAGGGCCGATCAGTGCATTTTGATGAAGGAAAAACAGCACAATATTTGTTATTGCCAAAGTTGAAAGGACAATTGGGAGCCACCCTTTTGTTTGCAGCTTCATGTTTTTTAGCCAACTTAAAATTTGCCTGGTATCCGTTTTATCAACGGGCCCCGCGCTGTCGAGCCGTAATAATTTGTTGCGGAACAGGGAGAGGCCAGAAAGCTCTTTAACCTTTTTTTGCCGATCAATTATTTTTGTTGGATCAAGCTCCGGTTTCAAAAGCCAGTTTTCCAGGATTTTACTGCCCTGAACTGTTGTGCATTGGTCGAGCAGGCGTTGCAGTGAAAAAGGGCCATAAATGTCAAGGTCAAATCCATAAGGATGGCTTTCCGGGAATGTTGTTTTATTTTCCGGTAGTTTGTCCCAATTCAGGTTTAATCGTGCCTGGTGTTGCCTATAAATGGAAATAAGTTTTGCAAAATTTATTAGCGTTTTTTTTACCCGCGCATGAAAAATTGTAAGGCCGCCAAATACAAAAAATACAACTGCGATGGCCGATGCGGCAAGCAGGTTACTTTTCTGGAAAATGGCAAACATACCAATCACAATAGCTGCAAGCACCGAAGCAAGCCGTACCCAGGAATAGTTTTGGCTGATCTTTTTATATATTTTTTCTGTTTCGGATAAACGGTTAATTTGCCGTTTTAGTAGCGTGTCACGTTCCATATTTTTTTGATTTGGTTTTTTAGTTAAATGTTTGGGTTACTTGTAATGTACAGATTTTTATCTAAAAAAATACAATAAGATTTTACTTTTACGTAACCTTCTTTGTTCTGCAAACCTTCCACGCCCTGTGTTCAGACAGGCTAAAAACCTTGACTTTAAATGCCACCCAATCTACATTCTTTTATCCCACAACCACATTGGATAAAACTATGAAAAGACTCGTTTTAGCCATCTCCCTTTTATTTGTCCTGCATGTATTTGCTGGAACTGAAGTCCACAGAATTATTATTAATGGCGTTATTAACCCGATTGCAAAAGAATACATCGAAAACGCAATTATTGAGGCCGAAAAAGCCAATGCCCAACTGTTGATTATCGAATTGGATACACCGGGCGGATTAATGGAATCCATGCATAATATTATGAAGGATATCCAAAACGCCACGGTGCCTGTTGCCGTTTATGTTTCGCCCTCCGGTTCACGTGCCGGGTCGGCCGGGGTTTATATTACCTATGCGGCGCACATTGCCGCGATGGCGCCGTCCACAAATATTGGTTCGGCCCATCCTGTTTTTGGTGGTGGGGAAAATAAAATGGATTCCACCACGACCGATATAATGATGGACAAAGTGACCAATGATGCCGTGGCCAAAATAAAAGCGGCGGCAGAGCGGCACGGAAGAAATGCGGAATGGGCGGAAAAGGCTGTGCGGGAAAGCGCCAATATTACCGAGCAGGAAGCTTTAAAAATGAATGTGATCGATTATATTGTCCCTTCTGCTGATTCGCTTCTTGCCGTGCTTGATGGAAAAACAATTAAGCTGGATAATGGAACGGAAAAAATCTTACATACCAAAAATGCCACAATTATTACCACGGAAATGACCTGGCGTCAAAAATTATTTGATACCATTTTAAACCCCCAAGTTGCCGCCGTTTTAATGATGATCGGCATGGCAGGCATTATGTTGGAACTTTATAATCCAGGGACAATTGTCCCTGGTGTAGCAGGAAGTATTTCCCTTATCCTGGCTTGGTACGCCCTGGATGTTTTACCAATAAATTATGCCGGCCTCTTTTTAATCGCTGTGGCCATGATAATGTTTTTGCTGGAAATAAAAGTTCCCAGCTACGGCATCCTAACCATAGGCGGTGTTTTATCCCTTTCAATCGGTTTGGTAATGCTTGTCGATTCGCCCATCCCGGAGTTGCAGATTTCCTGGCAGGTGATTACAAGTATTGTTGTGCTTACCACCCTCTTTTTTGTGTTTGCCCTGGGTTTTGCTTTAAAAGCCCAGCAAGCAAAACCCACCACCGGCCGGGAGGGGCTGATCGGCGAAAAGGGCGTTGTCACTAAAAAATTAAATCCTGAAGGCAGCGTTCGGGTACATGGCGAAATATGGACAGCCCGCGCTGATGAAACGGTTAAAAAAGGTAGCCCGGTTGAAGTGGTTGAATATAATGGTGAGAATTTAACTATAAAAGTCAGGCCGGTATAATGAATCTCCGGACAGGTTCTCCCCGGTTGTTATCCGGCAAGCATCATTCTTAAAATAAGGCGCCAACAGTATAGGGCTATATTACATCTGTTGGAAAAAATACAATTATCTATAAATTTTGGAGGTTAAAATGCCATTTTATTTTGCAATATTAGTCTTATTAATTTTGCTTATTGTAAGCGCGGTACGTGTTTTAAAGGAATATGAGCGCGCGGTGATTTTTCGTCTTGGGCGTATTATTGAGTCCAAAGGGCCGGGTATCATTTTATTAATTCCTCTGGTAGATAAAATGGTAAAGGTTAGCCTGCGGACCATTGTAATGGATGTGCCACCGCAGGATGTGATTACCAAAGACAACGTTTCGCTTCAAATAAATGCGGTGCTTTATTTCCGGGTTGTCAATCCAACAAAATCGGTGGTGGATGTCGAGAATTTCCTGTTTGCCACCTCGCAACTGGCGCAAACAACTTTAAGGAGTATCGCAGGGCAGGTAGAACTGGATGAACTTTTGATGGAACGTGAAAGGATCAACCATCAACTACAAAAAATTATTGATACACATTCCGATCCCTGGGGCATAAAGGTTTCGTTAGTAGAAATTAAACACATCGATTTGCCCGAAGAAATGAAACGCGCCATGGCCAAGCAGGCCGAGGCAGAAAGGGAGCGCCGGGCTAAAATCATCGCGGCGGAGGGTGAGTTTCAGGCGGCAGGTAAATTAACCGAAGCGGCCAAAAAAATTGATGAGTCACCATCGGCCTTGCAGCTTCGTTTCTTGCAAACTCTGGTCGAGGTGGGTGCCGAGAAAAACACGACAACTATTTTCCCATTGCCGCTGGAGCTGTTTACACCCTTTTTGAGTAAAATTAAAAATATGACAGAGAAATAAACAGGGCCCGAAAGAGGGGTGTTGATTTTGGTATAATCGGAGAAGTTAAGGTTGGGTAACTTTTAACTTTTTAGAAAACCTTACGGAGACTTGGAACCTTCGTAAGGTTTCTTTAATTTCTGGGACTTCAAATTTTTATGGATTATTTATGCGATTAAAAATATTTCTTTTACTTTCGATTTTATTTCTCGCCTCATGCAGTTTAAACCGTTTTGTTGTGGGGCAAATGTCTCCCGTGTTTAAAGTTAGCGCTGATGCTTTATATGAGGAAACTGACCTGAAAATAGCAGAGCAGGCCATTGCCGCAAATTTAAAATTGCTGGAAGGCTTGCTGAAAAGCGATCCTGAAAATGAGGAATTGCTGTTATTATTGGCGCAGGGTTATGCCGGTTATGCCCTTGGTTTTGTGGAAGACGAAGACCCGCAGCGCGCAAAGTTTTTTTATGACCGTGCTTTTGTTTTTGGTGTGCGGGCTTTGCTGGATGAAAATATCCGTGTATGGAACTGGTCTGCAGAAAATAAAATGAAATTGGAAAATGCTATTGAACAGGCTGAAGATGAAGATGTTGCAGCCCTTTTTTGGACAAATTTTTCTTTGGCAGGGAAACTAAACCTTTCTTTGGATGATCCCACGGCTTTGATCCATTTACCGTTGATTGAACAAATGATTACCAAAATTGAACAATACGACCCCGGCTTTTTTTATGGCGGTGTTTATCTTTTAAAAGGCTCTATAGCGGGGATGATGCCAAAGATGCTGGGCGGAAACCCGGAACGCGCCAAAGAAAATTTTGATAAAAGTATCAATTTAACCGATGGTGAATTTTTATTAAGCTATGTGTATATGTCTAAATTTTATGCGGCTAAAACCCTGGATGAAGATTTGTTTGACAAACTAATTAAAAAAATAGAAGATTTTGATTTGGGAACCAAACCGGAGATTGCCCTGTTCAATCAAATCGCCAAGAAAAAGGCCGCCTTGTTAAAAGCACAAAGAGAAGATTTATTTTAAGGGGTAAATTTCTTTATTTGGTCTCCTAAGGATTTTCATTGACGAATCTATACAATACGGTGCAATAAAACCGTGGATGCTTCACCAAAAAACAGTTCAGCATGACAACTAAATTTCACATTATAACAACATTAGTTGTGCTTATAATTTTAAATGAATAAAAAAACCAGGAGAAAAGATGAACCGGAAAATAGTCCATTTACTTATAATTTTACTTATGGCAACCACAGCGGTTTTTGCACAGGAAAAAGTTAAAATAAAATTTGCCACTCTCGCCCCGGAAGGTTCCACCTGGATGAATGTGATGAAAGAGTTTAGCCAGTCGCTTAAGGAAAAATCCAACGGCAGCATCAATTTTAAAATTTATCCCGGCGGCATACAAGGCGATGAAAAAGATGTGATCCGTAAAATGCGCATCGGGCAGTTGCACAGTGGCGGTTTTACCGGCGTTGGCCTGGGCGTTATTTTACCGGAAGTACGCATATTGGACACACCCTTTTTGTATAAAAGTAAAGAAGAAGTCGATTTTATTGCGGATAAGTTCTTTGACCGTTTTGCCGCAGGTTTTGAAAAAAAAGGCTACGTCCTGCTTGGCTGGGCTGAAGTGGGCTGGGTGTACATCTACACCAATAAGCCTGTTAATGCCGAGTCGGAAATGAACGGTGTGAAGATGTGGATGTGGGAAGGTGATCCTGTTTCGCGCGCTACATTTTCTGCATTTGACGTGAGCCCGATTCCGCTTTCCATCACCGATGTGCTTACTTCCCTGCAAACCGGTTTGATCGACGGTGTTTATACGTCCCCATTGGGCGCGGTGGTTTTACAATGGTTCACAAAAGTGAAATATGTTTTAGATATTCCGATGGCCAACTCTACCGGGGCGATTCTAATCACAAAGAAAAAATTTGATAAACTTTCGACTGACCAGCAACGAATTTTGAAAGAAGAGGGCCGGAAATATTTTGGGAAACTGACCAAGCTTAGCCGGGAAGACAATCTAAAATCACAAAAAACCATGTATGATTATGGCATGCAAAAAACAGTTGTAACCGATCCCAAATTATTGGCCGAGTTTGACACATTGGGCAAGGAAGCACGGCAAAGTTTAGTGGGCGAACTGTATGACCAAAAATTGCTGGATGATGTAGAACACGCTTTGGAAGAATTCCGGAGTAAGTGATGTTTGTCGGAGTAAATCGACTGTGCCGATTTGTATTAACACAACAATGTATTCCAAAATCAGAGTATTGACTTAGATATTAACATAGAATCACAATTAAAAATATAAATTATTATGCTCAGAACAGACCTCGAAAAATATTTAAATAACCTGCTTGAAATAGACAAATACCACGACATGTGCCCCAACGGTTTGCAGGTGGAAGGGCGCGCGGAAATAAAGAAAATTGTTACCGGCGTCAGCGCCTGCGTGGAATTGTTTGAGGAAGCTGTTAAGCGTGGGGCAGATACGGTATTGACCCATCACGGCCTGATTTGGAATTTTGAAAAACCGTTGTATAAAGGCGGCTATAAAAAACGGGTTAAATTGCTTTTGGAAAATGAAATCAATCTGTTTGGCTATCACCTGCCGTTGGACGGTGATCCACAATTTGGCAATAATGCGTTGATTGCCAAGTTACTGGGCATAAAAGACGTAAGCCCGTTTGATGAATATAAGGGCGCATATATTGGCTGCTCCGGCAAACTGGAGAACCAATCGGCCACGGTATTATTTGATCTCGTAAAAAAGGAAATAAATCCTGATACGCTGTTTTTGCCCTTTGGCCCGGATAAAATAAATTCTATCGGTATTATTAGCGGCGGGGCGCAGAAAGAAATAAAAGAGGCGGTGTTGCAAGGCCTGGATGTGTTTTTAACCGGTGAGGCCAGTGAGCATATTTATCATTACGCCAAAGAAGAAGGCATCCATTTTATTGCGGCCGGCCACCACGCCACGGAGGTTTTTGGTGTACAGGCATTGGGCGGGCACATTGCGGAAAAGTTTGGGATTGAAGTTGAATTTATAAATATTCATAACCCGGTATAAAATGATGTGTGATCATTATAAATGAATAGAGGTGGATTGAAGAATCCTGTTATCTTCTCAGCATCGCAATGTTTTCTAACAGGATAATCTGCCCAAAGGTTTTTATTTTAGATTCTCTTGTTGCCTTATCTCATCAAATAATTTATAAGTTTATTATCCGCTTCAGGGAAGTCATATAATTTTAACGCGCTTTTTTCCACCCACTTAAAAT
>JAJRVW010000051.1 GCA_024277115.1 Calditrichota bacterium | reverse complement strand
ATTTGGATATGGAAATACTAAAAAATAAAACTGAACCGTGGGTCAAACTGGCGCGAGCGGTTTAAGTTCTGATTCCGCTACGCTTCATCAGAACTTAAACCGCTGGAAGAACAAAGTACACAACATTTAGGACTTGACTGCATTATCAATACTAAATTGAAAGGATGTACAAATAGTATTTTATTTTAAAATAAGTAGGTTAGGGGAATGATTTTTAATATATACCGATCCACAAGTGATTTGCCCCATAAAAATCATCGGGTAAAAACTAACAAATAATGAATCCCCACCATAAAATGCAAGGCAGGCGAGTATAATCCCAACGAGTTGAGGATTTAGAAAAACTCTCCATGTTCAAGACGAAACAGTTAAGTTGCAAACCACTTCGTCTTGAGTATGAATAAATTTAATTTCATTAGACCATGTTGCTTTTTATAACAAACATTTTCTCACGGGTCATTTCGTGCATAGTATAAGGTATCCCCCCCATCCCGATCCCAGAGGAGTCTCTCCCGCCAAATGGCATCCAGTCTACCCGAAAAGCAGTATGGTCATTCACCATTACAGCTGTCGCGTTAAGTTTTCTCACACAATCCAGCGCCACATCCAGTTTTTGTGTAAATACAGATGCTTGAAAATGAACGTCCAAACTGTTGGCCATCTCAATGGCTTTATTTCTGTCCGAATAAGAATACACACACACAACCGGCCCAAAAATTTCCTGTGTCGAAACATGGACATCTAACGAGGGATTTAGGAGAACTGTAGGTTTATAACAAGTGTCAGAAATTCTCTTGCCCCCACATAGTAATTTTGCTCCAGAATTAATGGCTTCGTCTACCCATTGTTCCACTCTGTCAACTTCCCTGGGCAGGATAAGCGGGCCGACTTCCGTTTTTTCATCCAATGGATTGCCTACAACTAATTTCTTTGCCATTTCGGCTAATTGGACGGCCACATCATTGCAAATATTCTCATGTACAAAAACACGTTGTACGGAAACACACACTTGGCCGGCATGATAAAAACCACCTTTTAATAAAGAGGGAAGCATCTGTTCGATATCCGCATCTTTTTCAACAATAACAGGCGCTGCTCCTCCGTGCTCTAACGCACATCGCGTGCCTGGGGTAAGCTTTGAACGTAAAAACCAGCCAACTTTTTCAGAGCCTATAAATGAAAAATAGTTCACTCGTTTGTCGGTAACCAATTTTTCGGCTGCTTCATTATTGCATATTATTGTTTTGCACCAACCGTCGGGTAAACCGGCTTCTTTTAGTATCCCGGTTAAGGAAATACATGATAATGGTGTGGTTAATGCCGGCTTGATAATAACCGGACAACCAGCAGCGATAGCGGTAATAACTTGATGAATAATTAAATTGATAGGATGATTAAAAGCGCTTACCGATGCCACAACACCAATAGGCTCACGGGTTGTAAAGGCTATTCTGTTTTCCGATGCTTTTGTTAATCCCATTGGGATCTGCTCGCCCTTTAACTGGCTAATTTGTTCTGCGGCAATTTTGACCCCATTAATGGCGCGCAAAACCTCAACTTCAGAATCCATAAGCGGTTTGCCACCTTCACGGGCAGCAATTTTGGCAAGCTCTGTTTTTCTGGATTTCATTATTTCTGCCGTTCGTTCCAATATGGCAATCCGCTCATGCGGGGGGATCCATTTTGATTGATCGATAAATAAATCATACGCAATGGCCAGGGCTTGATCTACTTCTTTAATCCCAACGAAAGGAATTTCCTGGATAACGCTTAAGTCATAAGGTGATTTTATTTCTAACATAGATTTTCCTGTTTTATTTTTTCATGACCTTAATGCAGAGTGAATTAAAAGGCTGATCAAAAGTGAATAAAAAACCACTCCTGAATTACCTTAGAAAGTTATATGTGTTTTGCTTTGCGTAATTCCGCCTGATATTCCACTCTATAATTATTATAAATTACATGTCTTTTCTTTTAATTGTACATTTAGTATTGAATGGTTCAGTGAATAGTCCACTCTTAAGTCAATAAGATGGACCCCTTTTTCGGTGAAACAGTTAGCCAGAGTGGTTCTGAATTCTTCATCGTTTTCTGGCCTGTGCGCACAGGCTCCAAAGCTTTCCGCATATTTTTGAAAGTCGGGGTTATTATAGTCCAGGCCAAAATTCTTAAGTCCTAACCCTTCCTGTTTCCATTTTATCATGCCATAAGCACTATCATTTAATACAATGACGACTAAATCCAATCCCAACCGGACAGCTGTTTCCAGTTCCTGTGAATTCATCATAAAACCGCCATCACCGCAAACAGATATTACTTTTTTATCGGGATTTATTAATTTTGCACAAATTGCCGAAGGTAAGCCTGCACCCATAGTTGCAAGGGCATTATCAAGCAACAGTGTATTTGGCTGATAACACTTATAGTTTCTGGCAAACCAAATTTTATAAACACCATTATCTAAAGTTACAATTCCGCTATCGGGCATTACTTCTCTGACTATGCGTACTAATCTCTGCGGCAACATAGGGAAACGCTTGTCTTGGAAATATTTTGTTAAGTGGCTTTCAACTTCTTCTTTTATTTTAGAGTAATAAGAAAAATCCCAATTACTTTTATCCGTCAAATGTAAGGTAATGTGTTCAATAGAAGTAGCAATATCACCAATTACATTTAGTTGAGGAAAATAAACATCATCGACCTGCGCTGGAAAAAAATTGATATGAATGACTTTTGTGCCTCCCTCTTCCATAAAAAAGGGAGGTTTTTCGATTACATCGTGGCCAACATTTATAATTAAATCGGCTTTGTTTATGGCACTATGTAAAAAGTCGTGGTCGGATAAGGCTGCTGTCCCTAAAAACAAGGGATGGCGCTCATCTACAACACCTTTTCCCATTTGGGTATTAAAAAAAGGAATACCTGATTGTTCTATAAGCTTCGCCAAGGCCCTGCTGGTTCTTTTTCTGTTAGCTCCGGCGCCAATTAACAGTAAGGGCATTTTTGCGTTTTCAATCATTTTGACTGCTTGCTGAATTGCCTGTCCATCTGCGTCAGGCCTTCGGTGGCCCACTACATTAAATATTCTATCTTCACAATCATCAGCTGCGACATCTTCGGGTAACTCCAAATGAACAGCTCCCGGCCTTTCCTCTATTGCCAGACGAAAAGCTTCCCTGACCATTGCCGGAATATTATTTCCATTTACAATTTGACGGGTGTATTTGGTAATAGGCCGCAACAAATCAACAATATCTATTATTTGAAAACGTCCCTGTTTTGATTTTTTAATTGGCTTTTGCCCGGTAATCATTATCATTGGCATAGCCCCTAATTGAGCATATGCAGCAGGGGTTGTAAAATTGGTTGCCCCCGGGCCAAGGGTTGATAAGCAGACACCAGGCTTGCCGGTTAACCGCCCATATGTAGCGGCCATAAAACCGGCTCCCTGTTCGTGTCGGGTAAGAATTAATTTAATATTAGAATTTTTAAGAGAATCGAGAAAATCGAGGTTCTCTTCTCCTGGAATTCCGAAAATATATTCCACACCTTCATTTTCTAATGTTTTTATAAATAAATCGGAAGCTTTCATAATTTTAAAACCCTTAATTTATTATTCCTATAGTATTATTGTGTAAATATTTTAACAGAGCAATACTCGAGTTCGAGTGAATCGAACCATATTGTTTTGCCTACTAATTCGTGTTGCTAAATTTAAATAGCATCTTGGCTACCGGGCCATCAAGTTCATGAGCGAAAACTTCTTCTCCTTTATAATTATTAAGCAGGGCAGAGGGCATAAAATATTTTATAATAACCTTGCAATATGGTTTTCTATAAAAATAAATTTAACTGTAGCTTTATTTATCTGGGGTGGTTTTCCATTTAATTTAGATCAAATATATATACCCGGTATTTTGGTATGGCGT
>JAJRVW010000050.1 GCA_024277115.1 Calditrichota bacterium | reverse complement strand
TTTCTTTCACTAATCCTATATTTTGATTTTCTCTTTTTGCCATGTTTTTTCCTTTGTTTTTTTGGTCAAACTAAATTTAGGAAGGACATGGCAATTTTTCACATATTTGCCTTTTTACACAAATTTAAGGACGCAATCAATCCGCTTTATCGTTAAGTTTTTTAACAAAGGATGGTGAATGAAGAATGCATGCTTTATATTTGGTGAAGCTTTAAGGAATCAGGATAATATGCAAGCCGGAGACCTGAGATGAATAATCAAAATATTATTTTTTTTGATGGATATTGTATCCTTTGCAACGGTTTTATTGATTTTCTTCTAAAGGTTGATAAAAGAAGTTATTTAAGATTTTCACCAATTCATGGAGAAACAGCTAAAAAAATATTACCACTAAACCGACTTCAGGATATTGAGAGCGTTATTTTTATTGACGAGCAAAACCGGATTTTTTCTAAATCCGTTGCAGTGATCACTATTTTAAAGACTTTAGGCGGATTTTGGAAACTAAGTATTCTATTTTTTATCATCCCACGTGTAATACGCGATTTTATTTATGATTGGATTGCCCAAAACAGGTACAGCTGGTTTGGTAAAAGAGATAGATGCCGACTAGCATCGGAAGAAGAAAAAGAAAAAATCCTGCCTTAAAAAATCAGAAGCCTAAATAATATGTTACCCATCCCAAAATTAAGGCAACCAGAAAATTGTAGCTTTTTATAATTGCAGAGTCTCGTACACTGTAAGAAAGCATCGGTAATATGCCATGGCCATCTTGTGAAATTGAGCTGGCCAGTAAGGCCGAAAATGGAATGACGCCACTCGCATAAAGCGAGATAAAAATCAGGTGCGGACCGGATTGTGGAATAAGGCCAACTAAGGCGGCCACAAGAATAACCCAGCCAATATTATTATTTACCAACGCTTCAATCGAAAAGTACCGAATCCCAATATTTACAAATAAAAGGCTGAAAAATGTCCAGATGATGATCCGGATAATGTGTTTTTTAAAAATATGCTGCCAAATATGTACCGTAAAATAATGTTTATAATTTCTTTCGGAATCCTGCTCATGGTGTGCATGCATGTGGCAGGTTTTACACGCTTCAACTTTCAGGGCCTTTAAGATGTAATCAAGAAGCGCTCCTAAAGGAATGGCTATTACAAATAAAATCGCGAAGAGTAGAAATGCCTTTTCCGGAAACTGTACCAGCATCACAAAGGCCTCGTCGCCTGAAGTAGCAATCATTCCAGACGCAATAGCGCCTAGGCCCATAAAACCGTGCATGTACATAGAAACATTAATATACGACCCAACACAGCCAGGCACACTCCCCAAAAATGAAGCGGTAAAATATTCGTTCCAACGGGATTTATGGACAAGGGATTTTATTTTTCCCCGCGTACGGACATCAAAAAAATCCACTAAGACCATCATTAAAAAAACAATCCCGGAGACCTCGAAGGTGGTGAGCAGAACATCTAACAGAATTTCAACCATAGTCTAATTTTATTGTCCACGATTTATTAAAAAAGCAAGCAGGACATTTATCCTTTTAACTGATTAAGCTCTTTTACAAAAACATCAATTTGTTCATCGCTGTAATCTTTCTCTTTTGCAGCTTCCTCCAGCGTGCCCCAAATGGGTTCACCGCAACGTATGCAGCGTATTTTCTGATCCATTAAATAGGTGATGGCACCGGGTATTTCTTCTATTAAATCTTCTATGGTCGTTGTTTTATTAATCATTTTTTTCTCCATTATTTTCTCATTTCGATGACTAATAAAATATGGGGTTACAGATTGATTTAAGAAAGGCTTGAGAATTATTTAGGGGTTTTATGGTTTTTAAAAAGTTGCTCTACGCCTACGCCTTTTTCATAAACCAATATCCCGCCAAAATGCCCCGCCTGGTAAATTTTAAAGACCCCGGCCAACATAAGCAGAGTGATCATTATTTTTAAGGAAAGTATTTCTTTCTTCAAATACAGGAGGGTTAGTTTTAATAACAAAACAAGGCCAAATATTTTTAATACCTTTTCCCCGGCATCTTCATGTTGCGCCAAAAGCAGCTTTATGGATGAAATATCTTTAAGGCCTTCCACAACCTGTTCCCCGCTTTGCACGGCAAAAAAAGCCGCAATCACTCCGGCAATCAATAAAACAAGCGTCATTTTTCTGAAAAAATCTTTTTGCCAAAAATAACTGATCAGCTCTGTTAAAACCGCAAAGCTAAGTAGCGCGATTGGGAAGTGAATAATTTGTGGATGTGAAAACATTTTTAGTGACAACTTTTAATTAATAATTATAACTGTTCTACCTTTTCCCAATATTTCTCCTGGATTTCTTGCCATTCCATTTTAAACCAGGGTGAGTAAGCATCGGCATTTTCTTCAAGTTCTTTGTTCAGCTCTTTCCTGCCGATAAACTTCCATTCGGCAATCTCAGTTGGGTTTACTTTTGGCGTATCACTGGATTTACCGATATAAACAGAACACAATTCAAACTCCGAACCTTCATTTTTCCAGGTAGCGTGATATTTAAACTTATATAAACATGCCAGTTTTGTTGCCAGGCCAAGCTCCTCTTCCAAACGCCGGGCCGTCGCGTATTCGTAGCTTTCACCTTCCCGCGGATGACTGCAGCAGCTGTTGGACCAGATCATCGGCCAGAGACGCTTGCCCTCGGCGCGTTGCTGTAAAAGGAGTTCGCCTTTATCATTAAAAATAAATATCGAAAATGCCCGGTGCAAAATCCCTTGCCCGTTATGACATTCTGCTTTCGACTTGTAGCCTAAAATAGTATCGGCATCATCAACAAGGATGAGGCGTTCGCTTTCAAAAGAAACAATTTTATCAGACATTTACCACCTTATTTTAAGATCGTTTTTCATATTAAAAAAATTACTCTTCTTCGGGTTCCTCGCCCATGCGGATCAACATATCAAAAATCATTTGAAGGTAGCGCGCATAATTTTCCTGAACAGCCTTATAAATTTCAGGATTATTTTTTGGCTTCTCCGCTTTCTCAAAATCCCCGGCCATTTGCAACATGGATTCAATCATTCCCTCGTTAAAAAGACGATATTTTAAGGCCAGTTCCAATGTCTCTTTATACGATTTTGATTGCTGTTTGTACTCTTCTTTTATAAAAAGTTCCAGGCACTCCATCGCGCTTTTATAACACACTTTAAACTGCGCCATCGCGTCCAAAAGATTCTGCTCGGTTTGTTCTTCGGTCAATAAAAAATGAAGACGGTATAATTTGATTTTTAATGCATCCAGTTTTTCGATATAGCTGTCCAAGGTTCTCATCCTAATAAATAAAAAGATATCAGTTGCAGGTTAAAAATAAATGAATTTCACACTTTTCTCTTTTTTAAATCTATTTTTATTTTGTACATAACCCAATATCTTTAAGCAAAAACTAATCCGTAACGTGCAGTTTTATTTTATATCCGCAACCATGGCCTGGTATCCTGCCGCGCGGATTGCCTTTGCCACAATATCCCAATTATCCGGGCATAATGCGATAATCGCGCCACCGCCACCGCCACCGGTAAGTTTTGCGCCCAATGCGCCATTTGTACGGGCAATGTCAATTATCTCTTCAATTTCCCTGCCTGATACCTGTAAGGCATTTAGATAGCCCTGGTTAATATTCATCAGTTCGCCCAATTGAACCAGATTGCCTGTTTTGATGGCCTCGCCAGCTTCCAGAACAAGTTCATCAATTTGCCGGAAAATATGGTTGTAAAGTTTTTTATTGCCTTCCCAGGCTTTGTTTACGCGCGCTACCATTTTTGCCGTTAAGCTCTCAACCCAGGTTAGGCCGATCACCACACGGATGGGTTCTTTTACTTCAATATTTGTCAGTTGTGGCGGTGTACCTTTTTTAAAGCGGATAAATCGGCCATAAGTGGCCAAAGTGTTATCGATCCCCGAAGCGGTGCCATGTACAATATTTTCAGATTTATAACTGAGGTCGGCAATGCGCTCATCGGAAAGGCTTATTTTGTACTGTTCGGACAAAGCACGGATAATGGCCACGGCCAATGCTGCCGAACCGCCAAGCCCCATCGCGCGCGGCACATGGGGAAATACTTCGATCTGCATATTGCGGTCGTGCAGATCGAGTTCGTTCAGGATCAAATCCAAAGATTGAAAAATGGAATATTTATGCTTCACACCGCGATAAAGGCGTTCCTCCACGCCCCAGCGCGGGATTAGCAAATGGATGCCTTCTTTATTGCTATCGGTAACTTTTGCCTGCATGGCCAGAGGCACCGGCGCTGCAATGGCATGGCTGCCATAAACAACCGCGTGCTCGCCCAATAAAATAATCTTGCCAAAACCGGTTGGCAGCGTGCTGGCGCTTGGGGATAAAATTGTTTCTACCTGGCTGGTATCTTCTTTGGTTTTAATATTTTCGATTATTTCTTTGGCTTTCCACACTTTTATATCGCCACTGTCGATCAACTCCTCGACAACTGTTTCAAAGACATCGGGTGATGCGCCCGCGGTCATGGCCACACTGCGCGCATGCAGGCTCATGTGCCCGCTTTGTATTCCTTCGGTGGCCAGGGCCCGGATGGCGCCCATATTTTGGGCCAGGCCAACTGCACCAATTAACTCTGCCAGTTCCCGGGCAGAGGTAATGCCAAGCAAGCGATAAGCCACGCCGACCATGGGGTTGCTTTCCAACGAGCCACCAACAATACCAACCCGGACTGGTAATTCCAGAATACCTTCCAAATCACCATTGGCGTTTTGAAACCATTTTGTGAGGGATGTATAGCGTCCACTGCGTGCGGCGTAGGCATGCGCCCCGGCTTCGATGGCGCGCCAATCATTACCGGTCGCAATTACAAGCGGGTCGATCCCGTTCATAATGCCTTTGTTGTGGGTCGCCGCGCGGTACGGATCGGCCAGGGCAAAATCATTGGCCAGAATAATACCATCGCGCACTTCCTCACCAGAAAACTTTTTTGTTTTCAAATATTTTATGGGAATTGTACAGCTTGTCTTCACCATCGACCTGTCGGCCAGGTTGGAAAGAATCCGTAAAAAAACACTGCCACCGGTAATTTTTTCAATCAACGAAGAAACGCC
>JAJRVW010000049.1 GCA_024277115.1 Calditrichota bacterium | reverse complement strand
CGGTAAATTACCGACGGCCTTTAAAGATGACGAACCTGTCCTAACCCCAAATAAATTTTCACTTTCCCAAAACTACCCCAACCCGTTTAACCCAAGTACAATAATAAATTATGAATTACGAATTATGAATGAGGTAAAGCTGTTGTGTACGATGTGCTGGGCCGGGAAGTAAAAACTTTGGTCAATAAAACCCAGCCGGCGGGGAAATACAAAGTAACATTTGATGCAACCGGTTTTTCGAGTGGCGTTTATTACTATAAGCTAAAAGCTGGAAATAAATTTGAGACGACACGGAAAATGTTGTTGTTAAGATAAATAGGGCCATCCCGGTTTGTCGGGGCGGTGTTTATTGCCGTAACTTAAGACGGGTAAAAATTTCGAGCACATCCAGAAAATATTGTTTCGTTAGTTTTCTTTATTGCGCCTTCAAGATATTAATACCTGGAATGTTAATTAAATCTGGAGGAACCAAAATGGGTAAAATTTTTATTCGAACCATACTCATATTTATCTTACTTAATTTAGCTTTAATTGCAAATTCGCAGTCAATAACAATTCTGCGGCCATTTGCAGGCGAAAATGTACCCAATCAACCACGCTATGCGATTAAATACGATTCTCCCTTTGGATCAGATACATACATCGAGTATTCTTTAAATAATGGGATAGATTGGGTTGAGGCCACTACTCTGGGCGGTGGAGGGCAAGGTTCGACTTCCTGGAAGTTTTGGGATGTTCCTGATACGATAGCCATAGAGTGTAAAATCCGGATTACCGCTATTTCGGATTCCAATGAACAGGTTATTAGCCCGGGAAGTTTTTCGATTACACCGGTTCAATATGAAACAATTGCTACAAATGAAGTCTTAATGTGGTTTGCCAATAATGGTGATGGGGCACATGATCCTGAAACGGATGGCAGTGGTTTTTATTGGCCCGGCGGAAAGAGTGCAACTAAAAGCGCAATATATGAAGATGGTTTTTTGTGGGGCGGTATTATTGGCGATTCTGTGCGGGTAAATGGCAGCGCATATCGGCATGGAATCCGACCGGGAAATATTTTAACCGATGGAAAACCAGCAGACCTGGCCGGCGACCAGTTTGGTATTTGGCGGGTAAATCCAAACTGGCAAACCTTTCCTGATAGCCCTGAAAAAGACCGGCTGGAATATGATTGGAATAATTGGCCGATGCATCTAGGCGCGCCGTGGGATGATGTTGATGGTGATGGGGTGTATAATCCGGAAGTTGATAATCCGAAAATAAGTGGTGATGAGTTATTTTGGATGGTTATGAACGATATGGATACCATAAAATCCCGTTTTACCTATGGCGCTGATCCGATTGGCCTGGAAATTCAGCTATCCGTATATGCCTATAACCAGGAAGTTTTAGAGGATGTCATTTTTAAAAAATACAAAGTCCTAAACAAAGGTAAAAACCATGTGGACAGTATGTATTTTAGTTATTGGTCCGACCCGGACTTGGGTCATCCCGGGAATGATTTTATCGGCTGTGACACTTTGCTCTCTTTAAGCTATTGTTATAATGATGGGGATGATGACTGGGGGGGCTATGAAGCCCCTGTTCCCGCTGTTGGTTATTTGCTTTTACAAGGCCCGGTCGTCCCTTCCACGCAACAAGATAGTGCCTACTCCTATGACCGTTGGTTTTGGGGCTTTAAAAACGAAAAGATGACTAGCTCGGTTTTATTTTTAGGTGCCAGTCCGGTATATAGTGATCCCCAACAGGGTGTTATTGAAGGGTCTTATGAATTTTATAACTATATGCGCGGTCGTTTTTGGGACGGGGCGCCGTTTATTGACCCAAATACAGGGTTAGAAACTCAGTTTGTAGTCCCTGGTGATCCCGTGGCAGGTATTGGCTGGTATGAAGGAGACGGATGGCCGGGAGGCCCAAACTCCGGTGATCGCAGACTGGTTATCAGCAGTGGCCCCTTTGACTTCTCCCCTGGCGATTCTCAAGAAGTGGTGTATGCAGTGCTAATAGCCCGTGGTGAAAATTATTTGGATAGCGTCACCGAGTTGAAACGTAAAGCCGCCGCTGTAAGAGAGTTTTATTACACCGGTAAATTACCCACGGCCATTACAGATGAAGAACCTGTCTTGAGCCCAAATAGATTTTCGCTTTCCCAGAACTACCCCAATCCTTTTAACCCAAGTACAATTATAAATTATGAATTACGAATTATGAAGGAAGTAAAGCTTGTTGTGTACGATGTGCTAGGCCGGGAAGTAAAAACTTTGGTCAATAAAACCCAGCCGGCGGGGAAGTATAAAGTCACTTTTGATGCAACAGGTTTTGCGAGTGGCGTTTATTATTATAAGCTAAAAGCTGGAGATAAATATGAGACAACACGAAAAATGTTGTTATTGCGATAGAATATGGTTTTGAGAATAAAAGAATGAAAACAATAATTGCGTTAACGATATTTTTATTTATCGCCTTAGGTAATTCCCAACAAGTTTGGAAAGAGATTTATGATTTCCAAAATTTTGGCATTAATACTATCGATATAGATGAAGAAAATAATTTTTATATCGGCACAGGCAAGGGTATTTATCTCTCAAAAGACAGGGGGGAAAGTTGGGTTCATTTAGGATTAACCAAACAAATTATAGAAAGTTTTGCTTTAGGATTTAATAACGAATTGTTCGCGGGGACATCAGATGCGTTTTACTATTCTCCGGATAACGGATCAAGCTGGAAAAAACGGGGTGAATTTCCATGGGTTGAATGTATTGCCGTTTATGATGACAGTACGGTATTTATTGGAACAGACGACAGAATATTTTACTCAACAAATAATGGCGTGGATTGGCAGCGCCCGATTACAAATATCAGAGAATTTACTCATATTGTATGGTCCCTGTTTGTAGATCGGGACGGGAATATCTTTGCCGGGACAAATTGTGGATTATACCGCTCGGTGGATAAAGGAAGAAATTGGGACTTTATTGAGTCTTTTAATTGTGGGGATATTGAATCATTTGGGCAGGCCGAAGACGGTACCATCTACATGGGCGGGGCAGACCGGTTTTATGGCGTTTATAAAAGCAGTGATGGGGGATTGACCTGGAAACAGGTCTTTGATCTAAATCTTGACTCACACAGTCTCACAATTTACAATGGGCAAATTTATATTAGTTCTGTAAGAAAAGGTATATTTCGATCAACTAAAAATGATTTAACCTGGGAGCCTGTTAACCAAGGATTGCCCAAATCCTATAATCAAGTAGTTGCGTCCGATTTAAACGGCCAGATTTATAGTTCTTCATTTTTAAAATTTTATCGTCTTGTTGATTGTTGTGAACAATCAGAGATCGAGCTTTTTAATTTCAACATAAATAATATAAGTATGTCAATTGATAACCTCGCAAATGTTGTTTCTGCCGAGAGGGGTTATAGTAGTTTGTTTTGGTTTGATGGGGAAGAGAATCTTTCTGCAATAGATCAAGAGTCTTTTATTATCAGTGGGCTCGTAAATAATGAAATCCGGGTTGCAGGAAAGTATGTTTATAACTCCCTCTATCCCGGTCAAATACTTCCCGGCTTTGTTGCCGATGATCCTACAAGAGAGGCATACAAATTATGGAAGGTCAGGAAGAATCCTGACAGTATAGAAGACGATTCTTTACGTGCGGTTTATGAAGAAAATTATGCAAACTGGCCGATCCAACTTGGCGCGCCCTGGATTGACAATACGAATGATGGTGTGTATACGCAAGGGGCAGATAAACCTTATAGGTTGGGTGATGAAACTACTTTTTCGATAGCAAATGATTTAGACACATTGCGCTCAGTATACGCCTTTAATACACTCCCTCTGGGTGTTGAGGTGACCACTTCCGTATTTGGATTTAACAATGGTAATTATCTTGACGATGTCGTTTTTAAAAAATTTACAATTATAAATAAAAGCCCGGATATAATTGAGGATGTTGTTTTTAGTAATTACTCTTTTATCTGGATAGGATTGGGGGAAGCAGATAATGTTGTTGGCTGTGATACGCTTTTAGGACTGGCATTTGGTTATGAATTTTATGAAAAAAATTACCGGCTTGGCGATAAGGCGCCACACGCTGTTGGTAACTTGTTGGTACAAGGATCGGTAGTTGAATCTCCTGGTGATAGCGCCCTTTTTAATTTTCGCTGGAAAAGAGGATATAAAAACTTAGGGATGTATTCCTTTGCGCCACAGGATGAAGATTCCGGTCCCTTTTATGAAGCGGAGTCTCGAAATCAACAGGATATATTTAATCTGCAACATGGTTTTTATACTAACGGTTCGCCCTATTACGATTCGTTTACAGGAGATGTAACAAAATTTCCTCTCGCGGGTGATCCGGAAAGTGCATCCGGTTGGATTGAGAACGATACATACAGTATTGGGGAAAGGTCCTATTTCCAAAATACAGGGCCGCTAACCATGGCGCCTGGCGATACGCAAGAAGTGGTTTTTGCCATAATTGTTGCCCGTGGAGAAAATAACTTAAACAGCGTCACAAAACTAAAAGAGAAAGCCCGCCGGGTTCAAAAATTTTATACAGACAGTTTGTTGGCGCCCAATGTGTTTAACAGCTATGCCGCGCCCAATAAAATTGAATTGTCGCAAAACTTTCCCAATCCGTTCAACGGTTCCACACTTATAAAGTACAGTGTTCCCAAAGCCCAAAAAATTGTGATCGAACTTTATAATAATCTTGGCCAAAGAGTAAAAACGGTTTTAAACAAATACCATCTCCCGGGAAATTACAGGCTAAATATCGATGCAGCCAATTTGGCAAGCGGCTTGTATTTTTACACGCTGAGAACAAAAGAAAAGACTAAAACAAAAAAAATGCTGCTGCTGAGATAAGGATGATAAATTGAGAATAGTATTTCTTGCTGTACTAATATTGTTTTTTAGTTGCCGTAATGACCTTTCTTTTAATATGGTTCAAAAAGAAGTTGTAATTCCGGATACGATAAAAATAAATATTGTCAGACAATCTCAAACAAGTATCGCTATTTCCATTCATAAAAAAAGAAAGATACCGGATGATACTTACCAGTTGATAAGAACGGATTCCTTACGGAGCGTAGTTGTTGGGACATATTCAATTAAGAAGGATTCAATAGTTGTTTTAGATACAAATTTTGGGTTAAACCTTTATCCTGCAAATTCATATGTGTACAAAGTGGTGAGAAAAGATGCAGCACTCAATAGTCTTGATAGCAGTAATATATTATTTACCAAAACACTTGGTGTTGCTTCGAGAAATTTTGACTGGCAGTTATTGGACATTGGAAAAACCGGCTATTATTATGACGCTTGGGCAGAAAGTGAAGATAAAATATATTTACTTGGGAGTAAGTCTAATTATTGGAATTATCCTTTTTTAATGCATTATAATGGCCTTCAATGGCAAGAAATTGAGGGTATTGGTGGTATTGCCATTTGGGGGTTTTCGGATGATGATATCTGGATTGTTGGTTATTCAAGTGTTTATCATTTTGATGGTGAAAAATGGGAGAGTGTTAACAGAGATAGTAAAAATAATAGATGGATTGTAAAAGATAAAGTCCTTGATGACAATCTTCCATATTATGGTGTTTGGGGTACAAGTAGTTCAAATATATTTTTTACATCCGGTAATGGGAATATTGTCCACTGGAATGGGCAATCCGCTTCGTTGATAGAAACAGGTCTTACAGAAAGACGCAGTGATATATTTGGCTTGTCAGAAAATTTTATTCTCACAGCTGGGCAAAAGAGTGGGAGCAATGAGTTTCTATTATATGAAGGTGGGGATTGGATCACATATACACTAAATTACTCTCTCACCGGGTCAGTATTTCCTTTTTCGGAAAGAGAATATTTTTTTGCTAATTACGGGGTCGTAAACCGGGTACGTAACGGTTATGTAGAATCAATTTTAAGTAGGCAAGCAGAGGCGTTTACCCGGATACGGGGAAAATTGGAATATGGCGAATTATTTGTTGCGGGTTATTCTGGGAGTTTGCTTCATTTTAACGGGGTAGACTGGTACGATTTTAGTGAAGATATATTTAAGGGCGCAATAAAACATCCTTTGCACGGTCTTCTTGTGAGTAAAAAATTTATTTTAGCTGTAGGTGATTCCGGTACGGTTGTAAAAGGAGTAAGACAATGATCAAATTTCAATGGCCTGCCTCCACTAAATTTATCTTGCTATGTCTATTTCTTTTGTATTTGCCTATGCCATCTTTTTCTCAAAACCTTAAGATATTAGTGCCGGCTGGAGGAGATACGTTGAAGGCACTCCAGGAGTTTGATATTTTTTATGATGGGCCCGGAGAGGATTCCGTAAAAATTGAGTATTCTATTGATTCGGGTTCGTCCTGGAAAAATATTAAGTATAAGTTCTGGTCAATAGACCAAAACAGTATAATGTGGCAAGTTCCGCAATATTTCTTGGGTGAACTCTTACTCAGAATTTCCAACATTTATGACCCAGAGGATTATTTCCAGACAGACATACCTCTGGTTATTATTGATGGCGGGGTTGAATTTATAAATATTAATTCCATAAAGATGTTTTTCTCAAATACAGGTATTGGTTCAAACAATCCGTTGGCAGATTATACCGAAGGATTTCAATGGCTTTCAGATAATGGTAGGATTTTGGGAACTGTTTTTTCTGATGGTCTTTTGTGGGCAGGTAAAATGAATAATAGTATTATTGCAAATGGCAGCCAATGGCGTTCCGGGTTACACAAAGGGCCTTATTCGCCAAGCTCCAATGGTATTGCTTCAACACATATTTGGAAAATTAGAAGTGAAATACAAAGTATAGAAGATGCAGACTTTAAAAATCGATTAGTGTATGATTTTGAACATTGGCCTGCTGATTTGGGGGCTCCCTGGGAAGATAGTAATGGTGATGGTTTTTATTCTAACTATATTGATCGGCCTAAACACCTTGGAGACGAAACCATTTGGTTTGTGATGAATGATTTACAAGCGGAAACGCCTGGGGCGCTCTTTGGATCTGATCCGATTGGATTGGAAATACAATCTACCATTTTCGCCTTTAATTCTACTGACTTTTTAAAAGATGTTATCTTTAAGAAGTATTTAATCATTAACAAAGGTGTAAATACAGTTGAAGACATGTATCTAAGTTATTGGAGCGATTTTGATTTGGGGAAACCGCATAATGATTATGCGGGATGTGATACAAGTTTAAACCTGGGTTTCGGATATAATTCTGATGATAGTGAACCTTCACAAGCAATTGGCTATCAACTTCTGCATGGTGCCATATCCAGAGGGCGGGAAAACGATTTTGCGGTGATGAATGGAAAAATAAAAGAGGCTTATAAATCCCTGTCCTTCTCTTCATTTGCAGTAACTGTTAAATATTGGAAAGATGGGGTTACGTATCCTTATTTTAGGCAAAAAGAAGGGGCATATCATACATATAATAATTTGCGATGTCTTTCAACCTATAATGGAGATACCCTAATTGATCCTGTTAGTGGATCAGTTACAAAATTTTTATTAAGTGGCGATCCTGTTAAAGGGACCGGCTGGTACGAGGGGGATGGATGGGTAGGTGGCCCACGCCCCGGTGATCGAACAATGTATATTAATTCTGGCCCTTTTACATTTGCGCCGGGCGATACACAAGAGATAATTATTGCCATTATTGCTGCCCGTGGCCAGGACCATTTGGACAGTGTAACAAAGCTTAAGGAAAAAGCATCACGTGTGGATGCTTTTTATAAAAATGAACTCCAAAATAAAATTGAGTCACTTCCATACGTTCTAATCCCTAAATCATTTATTCTCGGTCAAAACTACCCTAATCCCTTTAACCCAGGTACAACTATTAATTATGAAATCGGGGCAGGGGCGAACCCCGCTGCTGCGGTGGGGCCGGTACAAGTAAAATTAATTGTGTACGATGTGCTGGGCCGGGAAGTAAAAACATTGGTCAATGAAACCCAGCCGGCAGGGAAGTATAAAGTCACTTTTGATGCCAGTAATTTAGCCTCGGGCGTGTATTATTATAAATTGAAAGCCGGCAAAGATTTTGAAAAGACAAGAAAAATGTTATTGTTAAGATAATTACCGTTTTAAATAAATATCACTTACCGGGAAATTACAGGCTAAGTATCGATGCATCCAATTTGGCAAGCGGCCTGTATTTTTACACGCTGAGAACAAAAAAATGCTATTGCTCTGTTAATTTCTAATTTTTTAAAACAAGATTGTAAAGGCGCCACTTTGACTAATTGGTACCGTAAAGATAAAAATCCTCTAAACTATTTCCATCCTTAACTTATCCCAATAAAGTTATGCCCGATATAAAAGATGTCCCCAAAAAATTTTATCTTTAAACTAATGTAAAATTCCATGGCCAAAATCTTAGTTGTTGACGATGAAAAAAATATTCGCAAGTTATTGTCATATATTCTTGAAAAAGAAAAACATATTGTATTTACAGCGGCAAATTTTGTTGAAGCTGTCAATAGTCTTAAGCATTCAAGTTTTGATGTAATAATAAGTGATATTCTTATGCCTGGCCTGAGTGGTTTGGATTTACTTAGGAAAATTCAGATTCTCGCGCCTGAGACACCGGTTATTATGATGACGGGTTATCCCACCCTGGAATCGGCAGCAGAAGCTGTGAGGGAAAAAGCGATTGATTATATCACCAAGCCTGTTGTTGCCAGAGATATCCAAACAGCCGTAGGAAGGGCATTGCAGGTAAAGAAAATAAATGACGAGAAAAAACGACTGGAAATAGAAAATCGCGAATATCATCGGCAGCTCGAAAAATTAATTGTATAGCAAACGGGGGAGTTGAGAATATTGGCATCCGCGGTTAAGCAAAGCCCCGTTTCTATTATTATAACAGATGCACAGGGAAATATAGAATACTCTAATCCCAAATTTACACAGGTAACCGGTTATATGGCCAACGACGTTTTGGGTAAAAATCCTCGGATACTAAAATCCGGGTATAGTCCTGCCGGGTTTTATAAAAAATTGTGGAAGAAAATTACAAGCGGGGAAACTTGGCAAGGTGAATTTCACAATAAAAAAAAGGATGGTACTTTCTTTTGGGAGAGCGCTGTCATTTCACCTATAAAAAACCCGCTAGGTACTGTTACGCATTTTTTAGCTGTAAAAGAAGACATATCTGAAAAGAAGGAATCGGAAAAAAAGATGATTGATATCATCGAAGAAGGACAAAGGCAGTTGGGGCGAGACTTGCACGATGGGTTAGGACAGGAGCTGACAGGTATCGCCTTTATGGCAAAAAGCCTGGTGCAAAAAGTAAAGAAAAATTTGCCGGATGAGACAAAAAATATTGAAATGTTGGTTGACCATGTAAACAGATCGATTACACAGGTTAAAAATATTTCTAAAGGGCTGTATCCGGCAAATCTGGAGCAAGATGGGTTACAGACGGCGATTAAATCAATGGCCGAAAATGTGAACCAGCTGTATCCGGTACACTGTAATTTTAATTTTAAGAATGTTAAACGGCTTCCGGACCCGGCTTCCGAAATACACTTGTTCAGGATTGCCCAGGAAGCGTTAAATAATACCATAAAACATGCCCGGGCAAAGAATGTTACCATAAACCTTTCCCAGATAAAAAATATTGTGAAGCTGCAAATTATTGACGATGGAATAGGTATCGGCGAGTCTATGCAAAAAAATAAAGGGCTGGGATTATCTATAATGAAAAACCGTGCCCGTTTAATAAACGCCACATTGGATGTTCGCTTAAATGATCAGGGCGGAACACTTGTTGAATGTTTGCTTGGGCTAAGAAAAGGGATTTAAAATGGATGAAGAGAAGAAGATAAAAATCCTTATTGTAGATGACCATCCCATTGTTAGGCAGGGTTTAACTTTGCTGCTAAACCAGGAGGCCAACATGTCGGTTTGTGGCGAGGCCGAAGATGGTGAGATGGCCATGTATGCAATCGAAGAAAACAAGCCGGACTTTTTAATCCTCGATGTGTCGTTAAAAGGTACCGACGGCATTGAATTGTCAAAAAAAATAAGATCACTTTATCCCGTACTGCCAATCCTCATTTTATCGATGCACGACGAATCGCTTTTGGCCGAACGCGCTCTTCGTGCCGGGGCCAACGGCTATTTAATGAAACAAGAAGGAACCGACAAAGTAATTGATGCTGTACATAAGATTATGGATGGCAAGCTTTATTTAAGCGAAAATATGGTTGAGGTCATATTGCAAAAATTTATCCACGGCAGCGCTTCTTCAGAAAGATCACCAATTCAGCAACTCAGCGATCGTGAACTGAGTGTGTTCGAACTTATTGGGCAAGGGATTGGTACAAAACAGATTGCCGAAAAACTGAACCTCAGTTCAAAAACTATTGAAACCTACCGCGAAAATATCAAAAAAAAGTTAAACTTAAAAAACTATATCGAATTAATTAAGCATGCTACGCAGTGGGTAGAAAATGTGACGGGTTATTAAACATATCATAAATTTCTATTCGTTTTTTTTTAAAACTCAGCTATTTCTCACATTCCAGAAAATACTTCCCCATTTACCCCTTTGGTTTAAAATTCCGGTTCTATATTTGCTCATAGGGGAATCCCCTATGGCAAATTCGGGGTTCAATTCCCGGTCACTCCCTTCCTGGCATTTAAAGAAACTATAAATCATACCGTAGTTAAGATTATCCAAATAAGTAAAAAATTGTAAATAGTATTTATGCACCAAAACAGGAGAGTCCGTGACAAAGGATATCTTACACGAAGAAGATTTATTGCAAGACAGCCAATACCTGACTTTTAATATTGATAAGCAAGAATATGGCATAGAAATTCGTGATGTGACTGAAATAGTTGGCATCCAAAAAATCACAAAACTTCCTGACTCGTCTAACTACATTAAAGGTGTAATAAACCTGCGCGGTAAGGTCATCCCGGTTTTGGATGTCCGTCTCCGTTTTGCTATGCAAGAACGCGCTTATGACGGACGTACATGTATTGTGGTGGTAAATATAAACGATTCTTCTGTGGGCCTGGTGGTAGATACCGTTTCGGAGGTGATAAATATTGCAGAAGAAAAAATTGAGCCGCCGTCTAAAATAAATAAAAACAATGGAAGAAATTGCTTCGTCCGCGGGCTTGGAAAAATAGAGGGTGATGTAAAAATTTTGTTGGATACCCAAAAACTTCTATTTGAAGAAGAGCTGGATGAAATAATTGATTCAATCACCAACTAGGATAAAGTACTGTGAAAATATTAGAATATAAAACGCTTCTTCCCGGATTGTTATTTATTTTTATGATAGTCTCCGTACTTAGTGCACAAGTTGAGCCTGAGAAAAATCCAGGCCCAAAAGTTGAACTCTCGGGCTTTGTAGATGGTGCATATTTTTATGATAGCAATAGTGGGGCCAACACATTTGGCCTGGACCAGGTAGAAATAGATGTGATAAAAAGTGTGTCAAAAACTACAGTGCTGCGGGCCGATCTTGAATGGGTAAATGATGGCGCAGGTGGCTTTGCACTGGATGCCGAGCAAGGTTTTATACAATTTTCGCCTCTAATTTTGGGTGGGCTAAATGTCACCTTCGGTAAGTTTAATGCCCCTATCGGTTTCGAACTGTTAGATGCGCCGGATATGTATCAATACTCGCATGCGTTAGTTTTTGATTATGGGTTGCCAACCAACCTGACCGGGGCAATGCTTTCCAAAAACATAGGCGAAAATGTGGATGTGGTTTTTTATTTTTCAAATGGCTGGGATCAGAATGTAGATATAAATAAAAGTAAAACAATTGGCGGCAGGATTGGATATAGTCGTGACGATGATTGGACAGGCGGCCTATCGTTTATCCGGGGGGAAGAACGGGAAAATAACAGCGGGTTACTAACTGTACTTGATGCCGATTTTACATTTACAGCTGTAAAGAACCTGACCCTTGGTGCTGAAATTAATAAGGGAGGTGAAAACCTTACCGATTCTACAAATACATCTAAAACGGTTACATGGCTTGGGGCGCTGTTGATGGCGCATTATGATTTTTCCGAATACTGGGGGATAACCATCCGCTACGACTATTTTGATGACAATGACGGTTCGCGTTTAGGCGTTGCAGAAAAACGGCAGGCATTTACATTCGCGCCAACATTTGTACTTGGTGATGGCATGGGCGCAATAATCGAATTACGTAATGACTTTTCTGATAAAAAAGTTTTTACGGACAAAAAAGGTAAGGCGGTAAAATCGCAACTGGCGATGGCCTTAGAGTTTACGTTTACATTTTAAAATATTTTATTCAAAGTTTACTATCCCAAGGAGTTGTATCATGGCTGGAATTAAGAATATTAAAATAAAGCCCAAGTTAATTGGTGCGTTTTTGATTGCGGGTTTATTACCTCTGCTGATTATTGCGGTTATAAGCTCGAATAAATCGGGCACGGCATTAGAAACAGCCGCATTTAATCAGTTAAAAGCGGTTCAAACAATTAAAGCAAACCAAGTTAAAACCTTTTTTGATGAGCGCATTGGTGATGCGAAGGTTTTTTCCGGGATGCCCTTTATTGCTGAAGCAATTGCCGAGTTGGATGCCTTGAGTAAAGAGGCCAAAAGTGCAGGCTTTTCGGGTAAAAAACTCCTTGAATATCCGGCGTACGAATCAGCATTTAACAAATATTACGGTGTCGTAAAAAACTTTATGGAAACATATGGTTATTATGATGTTTTTCTTTTCTCGCCAAATAGTGGCATAGTATTGTTAACCGTAGCGCTGGAAGATGATTTTGGAACGTAGTTAAAAACAGAAAACCACAGCCTGGCACAGCTCTGGAAAAAAATGAAAAGCGCCAAGCAATCATTACTTAGTGAGATGAAACCGTATGCCCCATCCAATGACGCGCCGGCTATGTTTATAGTAACCCCCTCATATTTAGATGGCCAGTATATTGGATCTATAGGTTTACAAATTTCCAATGAGGCGATCAACCAAATTATGCAAGAACGTAGTGGGATGGGTGAAACAGGCGAAACATATCTGGTTGGCCCGGACAAAAAAATGCGCTCAGATTCTTATCTTGATCCAATAGGGCATTCTGTTACAGCTTCGTTTAAAGGAAGCGTTGAAGAAAATGGTGTAGACACAAAAGCCACCCGTGAGGCATTAGCCGGAAATAGTGGTGCGGAAATCATTATCGATTATAATGGAAATCCGGTTCTTTCCGTTTATTCTCCGATTGATCTTTACAACGGCGTACGTTGGGCTACTATTGCGGAAATAGATTTGGCAGAAGTAGAAATACCGGTAAGTGCATTACGTTCCAGTATTATGCTGGTTGGATTATTGATAGCCGTGTTTGTAGCCGGATTTGCTCTTTGGATTGCCTTAAGCCTGGCAAGACCAATCCAAACAATAACTGAAATTGCACAGGGTGTTGCCAAAGGCGATTTGGGCCAGAGTGTTGAGATTCATCAGGAAGACGAAATTGGCCAACTTGCTGAGGCCTTCCGTGATATGAGTGATGCCCTAAATAGTAAAGCGGAAGTCGCCCAGCATATTGCTGTGGGAAACCTTGAGGCGGAAGTGAAAGTCCTTTCAGAAGCAGACGTGCTCGGACAAGCGATGGTAACAATGAAAGAGAGCCTTTTTAAGATGCAAGAGGACTTAAAAACAACTATCGAAGAACAGAAAATTGGCGAGATCGATTCACGCTGCCATCCGGAGAAATTTAAAGGCGCCTATGCTGAATTATTGAGTGGTGTGAATGAAACCCTCGATTCTGTAATTAATCCAATGTTTGAAGGGATTGAAATAATGCAACTTTATGCGAAAGGTGATTTGCAAAGAGAAATGCGTGAATTGCCGGGTAAACAAATTGCCCTCACAAATGGACTGAAAACAGTCCGGAAAAACTTACAGGATTTGATTAGTGAAAGCATAATGCTGGCTGAGGCTGCTGTTAATGGGGAACTCAAAACTAGGGGCAATGAGAATAAATTTGAAGGTAGCTATAAAGAAATTATTAGGGGCATGAATAAAACAATCGATAATATTATCGCGCCGGTTGAAGAAGCGCAAAATTGTCTTGCCGAAATGGCCCTTGGTAATTTAGCCGTAGAGATGAAAGGGGACTATAAGGGTTACCATGTGAAAATGAAAGATGCGTTAAATAACACTCTATATGCTTTGAACGATCTCCTTGGGCAGGTTTCCGTGGCTTCCGAACAAGTGGCGAGTGGCGCAGTACAGGTATCCGATTCAAGCCAATCCATCTCCCAGGGCTCTACCGAGGCGGCAAGTTCACTGGAAGAAACGAGCGCATCCATAACTGAGATTAGCCAGCAATCGCGTAAAAATGCTGAAAACTCCACCGCCGCGAATGACCTTGCCGTCAGTTCCAGAATGAGTGCAGAGACAGGCAATGAGCGTATGGATAAAATGCTTGCGGCCATGGACGATATAAATAATTCCTCCAATGAAATATCCAAGATTATCAAAGTGATCGATGAAATTGCTTTTCAGACCAATCTACTGGCGTTAAACGCAGCTGTGGAAGCCGCTAGGGCCGGCGTACATGGAAAAGGCTTTGCTGTTGTGGCAGAGGAGGTGCGCAACCTTGCCCAGCGCAGCGCAAAAGCAGCCAAAGAAACAACAGAATTGATAGAAGGCTCTGTAAACAAAGTGCAGACAGGCACAAAAATCGCCAACCAGACGGCAGAAGCTTTATCGGGGATTATTGATGGTATAACTAAAGTCAGTTCCCTGGTAGAAGAGATTGCCACCGCTTCAAACGAGCAGGTTTCGGCCATCGATCAAACCTCGGCAGCATTGGGCCAGATTGATGATGTGACCCAATCACAATCAGCCGCCGCAGAGCAAGGCGCGGCAACCGCCGAAGAACTTTCGGCACAATCGGTACAATTAAAACAGATTCTTAGTAAGTTCAAATTACGCAAACAGCATAACGGCGGGAGAGTCAATACGCTCTTAAAGGCTTCCGGGATTGCTCATGTGGTGGAAGCGGGTGAAGATGTTCCATCGAAAAGGAAGAAAAAATCACTGAAAAAAGAATTGGTTGAAGAACCACAAATTGCACTTGATGATGATGAATTCGGTGCCTTCTAATAAGGTTCAAATTCTTGAAATACCCTGTTTCACTATTGTGGGGCAGGGTTTTCTTATTACAGAACATATCTGTCCTAAATAAAACCACGTGCTGAAAATTATGGCTTAAAACAACTATTAGTCATGTCGAGAGAATCTGTTGAAACGGATATTGAATCCCTGCTGTAATATAACCCGGATAAATCCGGGTGTTAATGAATTACTCTATGCTTTAGTATGGTGAACAAGAAAAAATACATGGCAATGGTTTTAACTGTTTTTTAACATGCCGGGTATGTAATTATGGTTAAAAATTACGGGTTCAGGGAAGAGGTAATATTTAAGCAAAATATTTGCATAAATAAAATATAGTGCCGATTGTTTTTACATACTTTCAATACTGTAAAATATTATTTCATATAAAGGAAATAACCGGATGATGGATACTAATAAATCCAAAGCCCAGCTTATTGCCGAATTAAAGCAACTCCGATTACAACTTTCCTCTGTTCAAAAAAGCGATGGTCAGAAACAAGCCGCCTCCCAAACTGAAAAAGCATTATGGGAGAGTAAGGAAAAATATAAAACGATCGTTGATGAATCACCCATCGGGATATTTAATTATGATTTAGAGGGACATATTACCGAATGCAATAAGAAATTTGTTGAGATAATCGGATCATCGCGGGAAAAACTTATTGGTCTAAATATCCTTAGTCAGATAAAAGATAAAAAAATTATTCGCTGCGGAATCCAATCTTTAAAAAAGGGCCATGCTTATTTTGAGGGGTTATATAGTTCGGTTACTGCTAAAAAGAAAACGTATGTAAGGATTTTGTTTAAAGGGATCCGTGATAATGATGACAAAATTATTGCCGGTTTGGCCCTTGTCGAGGATATTTCCAAAAGGAAGCAAGCCGAAGAAAAATTACAGGATAGAGAGGAGCAATTCAATGCGTTTACAAACCAATCGAGCGAAGGGATTAGTGTTGCGGATTTAAAAGGAAACTATATTTTTGTTAATCCTGCTTTCTGCCAGATGGTAGGCTGGAGTGAAGAAGAACTGTTGAAAATGACTGTTTTTGATGTAACCGCAGACCAGGCCGATACTTCTACTTTTAAACGGACCAAAACTGTGGAAGAAGGCGTACCTGTCACGGTAGTTCTTATTCGGAAGGATAGAACGGAGTTTGTTGCGGAAGTTACAGGGAAAATAATTTCAATTCGGGGTAAAAAATGTGTTCTTGGTTCCGTTCGGGATATCACCGAGCGTGTGGCTGCAAAAAAGAAACTGCAGGAAAGTGAGCAACAATACCGTGCCCTCTTTGAGGAATCGCCCATTCCACTTTGGGAAGAGGATTTTTCTTTCGTAAAAGAAAAATTAGATTTATTGAGAGAAAGTGGCGTTACCGATTTTAGAAAATATTTTGATGAAAACCCCGATGCGGTTATTGAATATGCAAACCTCGTAAAAATTATTGAAGTAAATAAAGCCGTTTTGGCTTTGCACGAGGCTAGCTCCAAAGATACATTATTGCATGGTTTGGAAAAGATATTTACAAAAGAATCGTTTATTCCGTTTAAAGAAGAACTAATTGCAATTGCTGAAGGAAACTCGCATAGCATTTTTGAGGGGACCGTAAAAACTTTGAAAGGAGAATCTAGATATATTGAACTAAATTGGGCGGTTCTCCCGGGTCATGAAAAAACAATGAAAAGGGTTTATATATCTACAATCGATATTACAGGGCGTAAGGCCACAGAAAAAGCTTTACGAGAAAGTGAAAATAAATATAAGATTCTTTTTGAACATACGGCCGATGCCATCTTGATAATCGAAGAAGGGAAATTTGTAGACTGTAATCCGGCCACCATAAAAATGTTGGGCTATAAGAATAAAAAAGATTTTCTGGAAACCCATCCTTCAGAACTCTCACCCGAACAGCAACCTGATGGCCAAAACTCGTTAGAAAAAGCCAATAAAATGATGGCTCTGGCTTTTGAGAATGGTAGCCATCGTTTTGAGTGGGACCATAAAAGGGCGGACGGTGAAGTTTTTCCGGTAGAAGTTTTATTAACGGCCATTCCTCTTGGCGAAAAGAGTTTTCTGCATGTTGTTTGGCGTGATATAACAAAACGCAAAGAGGCCGAGGAAGAAAAAAACAAACTGGAAACACAGTTGAGGCGTAGCCAGAAATTGGAAACTATCGGTACCCTTGCCGGAGGCATTGCCCATGATTTTAATAACATTCTTACGCCAATTATGGGCTACGCAGATATGACCCTGCTTGAGTTGGCTGAAGGTGATCCGTTAAAAAGAAATATTTCCCGCATTGTGGAAGGCGCGCACCGTGCCAAAGATTTAGTCGAGCAAATTCTTTTATTTAGTAAGCAGGTAGAGCGGGAACGCATTCCGCTTTATATGCATATCATCCTGAAGGAAGCATTACAATTACTCCGGTCTTCCATCCCCAGTACGGTAGAAATAGTACAACAAATAGATTCATCTTGCCCCAAAATATTGGCTGATGCCACACAGGTACATCAGGTTATTATTAATTTATGTACCAATGCCTGGCAGGCAATGGAGAAGAATGGTGGTGTGCTTAGTATTGAGCTGATACAGCAAGAAGTTGATGCTAATATGGCCAAGATGCATCCTAACCTGAATGTGGCTAATTATGTGCGTCTTACGGTTAGGGATACAGGTGAAGGAATGGATACAAATACGATCGACCGTATTTTTGAGCCCTTTTTTACAACAAAAGCAGTTGATAAAGGCACTGGTTTGGGACTGGCCGTTGTGTATGGAATCGTCCAGAGCCATCAAGGCGAAATTCTTGTTTACAGCGAGCCCGGCAAGGGTTCCGTTTTTCATGTTTATTTTCCTGTCGATACTTCCGGCGCGGCACCGCATGAGGACCTTCAGCTTAATATTTCGGGCGGTGATGAATCGATTTTGGTTGTGGATGATGATAATCTTGTTGGCAATATGTTAAAACAAATGCTGGAAAAATTTGGATATACGGTCAGTCTGTTCAATAATAGTTCTGATGCCCTGGCTAATTTTAAAAAATACCCGCATAGATACGATTTATTACTTTCTGATTTAACCATGCCCGATTTGACAGGAATCGATTTATCAAAAAGTGTACACAAAATCCAGTCGGATATTCCAATCATTATGATGACAGGCTATGGTAAAAAATTATTAGGCATCGATCAGGAAAGTTTTGGCATAAAAAAAATCATTGAGAAGCCGGTTATAATGAAAGAATTAGCTTATGCCATTCGTGAGGTTTTAGAGATGGCAGTACATAAATCAAAAATAAAATAAAAAAATTATGAATGATAGAAATAAGACCAAAGCCCAATTAATATCCGAGTTGGAAGAACTGCGTAAAAAAGTACAAAATAAAAACGGGACGGAAGATAGGGAAAAAGGTTTATTGGAAAGTGGTGAGACGGTTCACACAATTATTTCTTCGATAGATGATTTGATTTTTGTAATCGATGATCAAGGTATTTTCCTCAATTATTATCAGACTGAAGATACAGAACAACTCTTTGTGCCACCGGAAGCTTTTATTGGAAAGTCATACAAAACGGTCCTTCCTCCTGACATTGCCAATAAATTAAGTTCTGCTATACAGGCAATAAAAAGAACAAACAAGGTTCAACAATTTGATTATTCTATGGAGCTTGAAGGTGTCATAAAATGGTTTGATGCGAAAGTATCGTTGTATAAAAATGCAAATGGGGAGTTTGCAGGTATCACGGTAGTTGTCAGGAATATCACTGAACACAAGAATATCGAAAAAACTTTACGTGAAAATAAAAATAGGTTAAAAAGTATTTTTCGTGTTTCTCCCATGGGAATTGGAGTAGTAAAAGACCGAGTGATTATGGATGTTAATCCATATATTTGTGAACTTACAGGCTATACTAAAGATGAGCTGATCGGGAAAAATGCACGGATTCTTTATCCATCTGAACAAGAATATAATTTTGTTGGGGAAGAAAAATATCGCCAAATAACTATAATGGGAAGTGGGAAAGTTGAAACACGTTGGAAGAAAAAAGATGGTTTAGTAATCGATATACTTCTTGCATCTACACCTATCGATCCGGATGATCAACAAAAAGGGGTGACATTCACAGTCTTGGATATTACAGAGCAAAAAAATATTGAAAATACATTAAAAGAAAGGGAAATATTTTATCGTACCCTTTTTGAACTATCACCAAGTGGTATTCTGATGGAAGACAGTAAAGGCTATATTTTGGATGTGAATCCGGCGTTTTCTAATTCATTAGGCTATTCACGGGACGAGCTTATAGGTAAGCACGTAAGTATGTTTACCCATCCTGATGAGCTTGCTGAGGTAAATAATAATATTGAAGAACTGTTAAATGGAAAACAAAAATCTCATAATGAAAAAAGTATAAAAAAAGACGGTGCTATTTGTTATATGGGGTTAAATGAAAAAAAATTAACACTGCCCGATGGAAGCGAAGGGATACTTTGTGTAACGGAAGATGTTACCGAACGAAAGCAGGTGCTAGATGCTTTACAGAAAGAAAAAGAATTTTACCGGACATTATTTGAACTTTCGCCAAGCGGAATAATATTAGAAGACAGTGAGGGCAATATTTTAGAAGTAAACCCTGCTTTTTGTCACTCTGTCGGATATACAAGTAAAGAACTTATTGGTGAAAATGTAAGGATTTTAGGTAGTCCGGAAAATCCTGTTGATATTGAAATACATATACAGCAGCTTTTAAACGGCAAGCAATTAAAGCATTCTGTGCGTGACCGAAAAAAAGATGGCACTATTTGTTATCTTGAGCTGAATGAAAAAATGGTTCAATTGCCCGATGGCCGAGATGGTATCCTCTGTGTTATGGAAGATGTTACTGAACGAAAAAACGCTGAGAATGCGTTGAAAAAAAGTGAACACTTCCTTAAAGAGTCTCAAAAAGTGGCGCTTATCGGTTCGTATGTTTTAGATGTTGAATCTGGCAATTGGGAAAATTCCATTTTTTTGGATGATCTTTTTGGCATTGGCCCATCATTTAAAAAAGATATTGCCGGCTGGTTACAAATAGTTCACGAGGATGACCGTGAAAAAATTCAAGGGTACTTCACACATAATGTTTTAACCATGTATGAGCCTTTTAATAAGGAATACAGGATAACCCGCTTGAATGATAAACAGGAGCGTTGGGTGCATGGCATGGGGCAACTTGAGTTTGATGCAACAGGTCGGCCAATCCGAATGCTGGGGACGATTCAGGATATAACACTCAGAAAACAGGCGGAGGCGGAGAAGATAAATTTAGAAAAACTAGTAAGGCGAAACCAAAAACTTGAAACTATTGGAACATTGGCAGGGGGCATTGCACATGATTTTAATAATATCCTGACGCCAATTTTGGGCTACACGGATATGGCTGTTCTGGAGTTAGAAGAATCTGATCCCCTAAGGCATAACCTGAATATTGTTTTGGAAGGCGCATACCGCGCCAAAGACCTGATAGAACAAATGTTATTATTTAGCAAACAGATTGAGAAAGAACGGATCCCCTTAAGCCTGCAATTAATTGTAAAAGAAGCACTAAAACTATTACGGTCGTCTATACCCGCCACTGTTGAAATTGTACAAAAAATTGATCCCCGGTGCGAAAAAATTTTGGCCGATACCACACAGATACATCAGGTTATTGTAAATTTATGTACAAATGCCTGGCAGGTTATGGAAAAAAATGGCGGCACCTTAACTGTTGGTGTAAAACAGGTAGAGTGGAATAAATTGGATGTTAAACTCCAGCAAAACCTGAAAGAGGAAAAATATATTTGCTTAACTGTTCAAGATACGGGCAAAGGTATGGACGAGGCAACAGTGGAACGTATTTTTGAGCCTTTCTTCACAACAAAATCAGTCGATAAAGGAACGGGATTAGGCCTCTCGGTAGTGCATGGAATTATTCAAAGCCACCGTGGCGATATTCTGATAAAGAGCAAGCTTGGCATTGGGACAACTTTCCAGGTATTTTTACCGGTTATGGCCGAGCCGTCTGAGAGTAAGAAAGTTGTTGTTGATAAACTTGTGCAAGGCAAAGAATCCATTATGGTGGTTGATGATGACAAAGTTGTCGGGACGATGGTAAAGCAGATGTTGGAGCAGTTTGGTTATTCTGTAGACTTATTTCAAAACAGCAAAAAGGCTCTTGGTGTCTTTAAAGAATGCCTGGGGAAATATGATTTATTGATATCTGATCTAACGATGCCTAACTTTACAGGCATTCAATTGTCAGAGAAAATTCAAAAATTAAAGCCAGGGTTTCCAGTGATAATTACAACAGGATTAGGGCATAAACTTTTGGGGATTGATTTGGAAAAATACGGCATAAAAGATGTAATAGAAAAGCCGATAGTTATGAATGAATTTTCTTCTGCAATCCGTGCAGTTTTTAATGATTAGTTTATAGGAGAACTTAAAAAAATGCGTATTCTCATTATTGATGATGAAGCAAATATCCGGGAAATGATTAGCACCATGCTTGCCAGTGAAGAGTATGAACTTTTAAATGCGGAAAACGGTTTAGAAGGCTTAAAAATCCTTCGTAAAAATTCTGATGTGGATATTGTTATTACAGATATAATTATGCCGGAAAAAGAAGGTCTTGAAACTATCCGTGAAATAAAAAAGGATTTCCCGCGAATAAAAATTTTAGCTATTTCTGGTGGAGGAAAAATTGACCCAAGTATGTACCTGCATATTGCAAAAAGTATGGGTGCGGAAGATACCCTGGGCAAGCCATTTGTTAAGCGGGATTTACTGGCCGCGTTAGAAAAGCTGTCGGATTAAATATACTCTCGATGGCTTTTTATAAAATAAGCAAGTTGTTTACCAGCCATCTGGCGTACTTTATTTTGTATAAAACCACTCCATCCCAGTAAAATTCCCGGTGTGCCCAGAGCCATCCGGGTCCATTTCCAAAAATCAAACAAATCAATATGCCGGATAATAAGCCCATCTTTAAAATGGAATTGTGCATCGATAATATTATGGACAAGCCTTCCACTTTTACTAAAAGTATAATTTGCTTCCCAGGTAACCTTTGCCGAATTATCAAATCCTCCAATATCACCAAAAGTAATCTGTAAATCTTTCCCGCTCTCACACAGCATGTGCCACATGGCCTTCACTTTCTTACTATCCAGAGCCGGAAAAACGGGGTCAGAAAATTGGGCCTCCGCGTGGTAGCAGCTTTGCATTGTTTTATAATCCTTTTTAGCAAAAGCAGTATAAAAAGTTTGTATTAACATTTCATTTTTATTCATAAGGTTCTCTGTTGGTGTAGAAAATATTTATTGGCCGTTAAGGGTCATTAAAACAAAAATGCTTAAAAAATCCATTAAACCGTGTCCAATAATTAACGGTAAAATACTTTTTTTATTCCAGAAATAAATGGCGAACAAAACGCCCATCGGTAAAATGGAAAGTAAAATAATTGGCCCTTGATAAATATGAAACGAAAGACGAAAGAAAACACTTACAATCACACATACGGCAAGTCCAAACTTTTTGCGCAGGCTCGTAACGATATAGCCAACGAGAATAAACTCTTCAAAAAAAGGGTTAAAAAGAGAGAATAAAGTTAAAGGTAAAATATTCAGGCTGGTAGAAAATGAAACTGTTGCGGATGTTGACCCCCCGTCTTCTGTTAAAACAAAACTTCCAAAAAGCTTAAACATAAGCAGGTAAATAAAATAATTGGCAATAAAAAGAACCAATCCCGCCGTAATTTTATCGATTGAAAACGAGAGGCCAAAATTCTTAAAGGGCCAGCGTTGCCATTTAAGGATAAAGACAATAACCAGAAGAACACCTGTTTCATAGAAAAGAAGGTGTAAAATATCGCTATTGCCGTAAGTAATAACAGTATTCTCATTTGCCGAAATTGAGACCCATTTAAATGCCGAAATTATAAAATCACCCAGCGCAATTATCAGGATTAGAATAAATTCCAGAATGGGGTGAAGCTTAAAAAAACCAAATTTTATGGATTGTTTGTTCATATTAAAAAGTATCTTATAAAAAGTAATAATAAATTTTCAAGATTGTCCGAGTAAATAGTTACTTGAAATTAATATAAAAGGTTTTATTCTATGGATCCGAAGTCACTTCCGCCTATTGAAATCACATCAGATGATTTATTCCAGAGTTACAATAAATTGCCGCCACTACCGCAAATTGTAATGCGCATTCAACAAATAATGACAGATGAAAATATAAATATTAGTGAAATTTCCAAACTGGTAAGTGTTGACGTAGCTTTAACCGCCCAAATCTTAAAAGTAGTAAACTCGGCCTATTATGGCTTAAGAAAAGAAATTTCTGACCTAAAAATTGCTATAGCCTTTTTAGGCATAAATGAAATCTACCGTATTGTACTATCGCTTTCAGTAATCGGCACTATTAACCCTGAGAACCAAGATGATGTTAAAAAATTTTGGTATCGATCGTACTATGCCGCGTTGTGTGTTAAATTAATTGCCAGCAAATATGCGCGCTTTCTCGATAGGGACGAACTCTGGTCTGCTGCCTTGCTTAGCGATATTGGTTCACTAATTTATTTAAAATTTTACCCGGATCATTTTCATGCCATTATGCAGGAAAGTGAAGAAAAAGGTATGCTTTATTCTCAGGTTGAGCACGAGTTAAACCTGCCATCGAGCTCAACATTTGGCAGCCTCGTTTGTACTTACTGGAAATTACCCGAGCCAATAAAAGTGGCATGTGAAAACCATACATTGGAAATTATTCCTCACATTTCCGATGTTGACCCTAAAGGGGACTTTAAGAAATCCATTTGTATGGGTAGTTTATGCAGCGAGTTTTCTACCAGGCAGCTAAGTAAACCTGTAAAGCAAGAACTTGCTAAAACAATCATGTCCGTTCTTAATATTGATGACCACGAATTTTTATTATTGATAGGTGAAATACGAGACCTTCAAATAGAGGTGGATCATTTTATGAAAACACTTTTTTAGCTTTTCTTTTTCTCTCTTATCCCAAGCTTTCTTGCCCGTTTCTCCCAGTTTGAACGGGCGAGTTCCTGCAAGTCTTCCACCTTGTCCAACTCATCGGTAATTTCCAGGCCCAAAAGTGTTTCAATAATATCTTCCATGGTTACAATGCCGGCCATGCCACCATACTCATCCACAACCATGGCAATATGTGTATTCTTTTCGATAAGGAGTTTGAATATTTCAGGTATAGAAACAACTTCGGGGACGGCCAAAATCTTGCGGCGTATATCTTTTAATTGTTTATGTGTGGTTTTTTGAAGAAGGCTTTGCAACACCTCGTCCTTTAGGATAAAGCCGGTAATGTTATCAATTTTTTTTTGATAAACAGGTATGCGTGAAAACCGAAATTCCGGGTGTTTCTTTGCAAAAGCAGCCAGTGTCATTTCTTCGTCTTCGGCCACAACAACCGTTAGCGGTGTCATAATATCTTCAACTGAAATTGAGTTAAAATTAAGCAGGTTTTTGATTATTTTGGACTCACTTTCCCTAAATACACCATCTTGCAGCCCAATATCGGCCATTGCATGAAAATCGGCCCGGCTTAGTATACTTTTTTGGTTGTCCTTTTTTAATAGCCTGGTTAAAAACTGGCTAATCCATACCGCCGGCCATAAAATGGTGACCAATACTGTTAGTACCGCCGATGTGGTGCCTGCAAGGTTTTCCCAATAAACAGCGCCGATGGTTTTGGGGATTATCTCGGAGAAAAAAAGAATAATTAAGGTAAGCCCAAAGGAAATCACCGTTAAAAATTCATTGCCCCAAATAAGCTGGGCCTGTGCACCAACCCCTGCGGCGCCGGCTGTATTGGCAAAAGTATTTAAAGTAAGGATTGCCGAGAGCGGACGGTCGATATTGTCTTTAAACTTTTTTAAGTCGTGCCCTGATTTTTTGCCTTCCTGGATTTTGATATTTATAAATGCAGGTGTAATACTTAACAGAACGGCTTCAAGTATAGAACAAATAAATGAAACAAAAACGGCAATCGAGAGATAGATAAAAAATAATGTCATATTTTAAGATGGCAGGAAAGTAATTTTGTAATATTCTTGGCTTAGGTTTTTTCTTTTCTGAAAAAAAGTTAAGTTAAAATAATTTGTTGGTGTTTAATATCAGCGCCAATATAGTGATTATTAACTCTTTGCGCATTAGTTTCTGAAAAATTTAGTACCTGTTTCTGAGAAATGAAATAAGCTTAATAGTATGAATGGTAAATTCAGGCAGGCTTTTTGCAACAAAAGTTAAATTATAAATATGCGAACTTCCCTAACTCAATTTCATAAAATAATAATTAAAAATCTGAGAGGATGAAATGAAAATTCGAATTGTAGTTTTGAGCATTATTCCGTTTTTAATTGGTTGTGCGGCTTTTAAACAATTAGAGCCTGATCCGCTTCCAATCTCTAACGAAGGGCCTTATCTGGAGATAAAAGATGCGGATGACCCCTTTGAACTGGAACAAGGAAAAAAAATATTATATTGAATTTCCAGCACCATTGGCCAATAATTTTTATTTACTAGTGGATGTGATGGGTAAGGATCAGATTGTCTCGGCCTTAGCTGATCGCTTCGATAAAGAGAAAGGCATCCTCTCCCGTGTGCAAAACGAAGCGCCGGAAGGTGCCAATGCAGCAGCGTATCCTGTAAAGAATAGTGTGCAAAAATTTTACTGGGTTATTGAGAATGTTTACAAAGATGAACTTGAACTCCAAATGACCTACCGTTATTTACCCCAATGGCGATACAAATTTGAGACGCAGTATGAATCGTTTAAGAATATTTTGGCAGAAAATAGGGTTGATCAACAAATTTATGAAAATATTGGCGGCAGTGTTTTAGTCCAGGATTTAAATTTTTCCAAGTTAAAATCTGAACTGGAGGGAAAAACGGCTAATCTTGAAAGCTTGTTTTTGCAATTGGCTTCGATCGAAAAACTATTTCCTTCCTCGATATTAAATTCGGGCGATGAAGCGTATCAAAATTATTTAAGCCTAAAAGAAGATATTTTAATTGAACAAACCTTTCAGAAAAACTATTTGGCTGCTTTAAACTTGTTTGAAGGCGAACTGCAAACACGCAAAGATATGCCCCGTTTTGCAAAATCCATCCCTGCCATTTTAGCCTTTTATAAAGATAAGGACCGCTTCCCGAATAATATCATTAAAGAGGCTAACCGCACATTTGATGCACGGCTAGACGAACTGACCCCGTTCTATGAAGAACTTATCCGTACCAAAAATGATTTTGACCCCATCGAATTAAATATTGATGATGTGGATGCATTGTATGCCGCGATTGGCGCTGCAAAATCGGGCGCGTATAAAAAACTGGCTGCTTTTGTAAAAGATTATAATACAAAGGCAAACGGCCTGGCAGAATCCCGTTCGGGATTAGATGCAATCCGTCGAGAAGTTTCTTCCTCGGATAAGTGGCCAAAAAATGGCTACTTTAGCGGGTTGGCATCTCAGGTGGGTCAGATAAAACATAAATTGCCTTCAGCCGGATTTAGGGACCATGGTAGTTTTGCTTCTGTGAAATGTGCCAAACTTTTGAATACGGCGATCCATTCATTACATAGCGAACTGATCCGGGCAGAGGATAAATATAAACAGGCCAACGGCATCGTGAGCCAGCTCAACCGCTATGCTGCAGGCAAATCGTACCGCCAAATGATCCAATTGATCAACCGAAATAAAAACCTGGACTTTTTGCCAAAAATGTATTCCAGCCTGGATAAAAAATCTTTAACCCGCCAGCAGTCTCAAATTAAATCCGCTTTAAACCAGCAAGATTGGCGCGCGGCTGAAGAGGGGCTGCGTTCGTTGCACCTGGATAATAATTTCTTAAAATTAAAAAATATCCAACCTAAAAAACGAGTTGCGGTGAAGGCTATGGAAGACACGCTGCTTAACCGTGTTGAACGTGTGACCCGCCAAAAAGTAAATGCATTTGTGGCCGAAAAATTTTCTGAAGTCAATAATGTAGATGCGCTTTATGACAATCCTGTTTTTAAAGCGGCCTGGGACATTACCTTTACTTCGGGTAGCCAAAGTAGTTTACAGGCACGGAAGCAAAAATTAAACAGCCGTTTAAAATCTTTAAAAGAAATCGAATTCCCTGCCAAAGCAATAAAGGCCCTTTATAAGGATTTTATAAAAAATATCAATGATAATGGCGTGCTAAAGGCGCGGGCGATTGTAACCCACGGCCAGCACTACAAGGGAACGGATAAAAAATTAAAAAGCCTGGTGGGCGAGTGCGATCCTTGGGCGTCCAAGTGGATTACCAAGCAGGGCTCATACCGCAAAGTTTTTGCCATCCCAACAACAACAAATCCAACCGGTGAAAACACCTATGTTTTCAGGGTGAATTTCCGTATTCCTACGGATGCTTATTTTGCAACCTGGGACGTAAATGTTAAACTGCCCAAGGAAGTCGCCAAAGATGCGGGCAATGCATCCTGGTACGAGCAGATGACCATGAACAAAAAGCTTTTAAAACCAGAAGGACGCTTTACGATTACCGCGCCCAATGCAAAAAACAATTATACGGCGTTGATTGCACCGCTGGAAGTTGTAAAAGGCGGGGACAGTGTTTTTGAGGTCCGTTTTAAACACAACTCCTTTAAAGTCTTTGAAGTAAGCATAAATGCACAGGAGCCCATCTTACGCAAAAACTAAGACTTAAAGGGCGTGTAGTGTGTTTTTATACAATGGTAGTAAAAATGACTTCAGAGCCCACAGAGATCACGGAGAAAAGTAAAAAGATAAGAAGAGAACATAAAAAAAGGACACACTTTTCTCTGGGAGACAGTTATAAAAAATAGAAAGCATTATGAAAATTAAAAATCCGGAATTGACAAAAAAGATAATTGGGGCATGTATTGATGTCCATAAAGAGTTAGGCCCCGGATTATTAGAGTCTGCTTATGAGCAGTGCCTGTGCTATGAATTGAGTAAACGTGGAATTGATTTTAAAACTCAGGTTAGCTTGCCTGTTAAATATAAAGAAGTTTCAATTGATTGTTCTTATAGATTGGATATTGTTGTTGAGAGTGAAGTTATTCTTGAGTTGAAATCTGTTGAACGCTTAAGTAGGCTTCATGAGGCTCAGATAATTTCTTACTTAAAATTATCAAAATATGAAATTGGTTTATTAATAAATTTTAATGTTCGTATTTTAAAAGATGGTATAAAACGTTTTATCAATGATAGATAAACCAATGCAAATATCTTAATTCTCAGTGTGTTCTGTGGTCTTGGTATTAAAAAAACTACAGAGCCTACAAGATCACGGAGAAGAACAAGACAAAGAAAGGTATTAAAAAAAACTCTGCGAGTTCTGTGGTCTCAGTAGTAAAAAATGACTGCAGAGCCCTGTGAGATCATGGAGAAAAACAAGACGTAAGAAAGGTATTAAAAAAAACTCTGCGAGTTCTGTGCCTCTGTGTAAAAATATTTATAGAAAATTTTAAAAGTAATAGAATGAAAGGGAAATGAAATGAAATTAGGTGCAATTATTGGCGGGGTTGTTGTGCTCGCCGCAGCTGTTGTCCTCTATATCTGGGCACCCTGGAAAAACCTTGATAATCAAATTGTCATTCCGTACATCGCCCATCAAAAACCTTCGGTAGACCCGCACATGCCCAGCTCGGTCTCATTATCCGATAAGCTGGACGAGGTGATCTTTGATGGTCTGTTTAATGTGTCGGCAAACCCAAGCGGTATCACATACGAAGATGGACTGGGCGAACTTGTTGATATTTCCACCGATTATGTTGTGACAATCCGCTTAAAACCAAAAAAGAAATGGCATAGCAGTTACGATATTTCTGTAAATGAAGACGAAGAAGTGAGCGTCCAGAATAAAAAAGACGTATTTTTTACGGCCCGGGATTTAAGTTTTACTTTGCGCCGTATCCAACGCCTGGGCAGCTTGTCTCCTGATTATCTTTTGCTCACACAATCCATGGAGCGCCTTGAATTTTCCGGGCCGGATGAAAACAATGAAATAAAATTCCGTTTTAAACCTTTCCGTGACTGGACCTCTGATGATGTGAAGGAGATGCTCTCATTTAAAATCTTGCCGTACGATTCGGACATGCTGGCTCCGCAATACAACCTGGGCACAGGGCCTTATATGGCCATTGCGCCCAATGCCGATGTTTCCAACTATATTAAAAACCCATCCGAAAGTGCTGAGCTGGAAAATGTGATCCTGAAGCCTTATATCGATAACAGTACGTTTACAACCGAGCTAAGCAACACAAATTTTAACGTATTGCTAACCACACCTTTTGGCAGCCTTTCGCCTATTTTGGAGGACCCGGAAGATTATTTCTACAAATCCAATATAAGCACGACTTATTTTGCTTTGCTTTTTAATACGGAACGGCTTAACCGTGCACAACGCCAGGAATTGCGAAAGCTGATCAATAACAAAACTGTGTTAGACCGGTTTTATAAAGTGGGTTCGCCCCAGCAGCGGCATATTGCCGATTATAAAGGGAATAAGGATAATTATAATGATTATCTCAATTATAGTGTTTTTCCATCTTCATCGTATTATGTGGATGGTGACGACCCAATTATTACCCCTTTAAAAGATAAGGGCAATCCTGATCTTTCTGTTTTGCCGGATTCTATTATAATCCAGGCCAATTTGAATTATGGCTTTCGTGAAGAGTACAGCGAATTGCTGGAAATTTTTAATGACCGAAGCCTTTTCGGCGGTAAGCTCCGTGCCAATTCGGTCAAAAACGAAGACATCAAAAAAGGAAATTATGATGCCTTGCTGATCGCCATAAATGGCTACAGCAGTAACTTCTTTTATGATTTATATTCTGTCTTTTTACGGGAGCCAAACCTTGCCATTCACCAAATCAACCTTGTTACGGATTCTGATGGGCGCGGCAACCGGGTTTATAATAATGAGTCGTTCCAGGCTGATAAGAATTTTTTCCGTTTGGATTTAGGCCGCCCGGGCGAAGATTATCAGGATACCCAAACTTTGCTTGAATATATTTACGGCTTTATGTCCACCCGCCGCGTTTACGACCGGCAGGAATTTGCACGGCGTATAGACCTGCTCGATCAGGATATGGCCTTAGGTGCCTGGCTTTTTTCTTTGCCATCCACGGCCTATTTCTCAACACAATTTGATGCGAAATCGATCGATTTATACGGCACGGCATCACAGCTTTCCACGATAGAAAAATGGCGCGAGAAAAAAGAAGAGTAAGCAAAGGAGAGCTATTCTATCGTAATAGTTGTTTATAAAAATAACCCTGCTAAATGAATTGCCGAGTATTCGTTTAGTAGGGTTTTAAATTTTCAGTCGGTTACTTTTAACAATTTCCTTTCAAAAAAATGATGCCTAAAATTTTTTCAATTATAATATTTTCCTTTATTGCCAGCAATCTATTTGGTCAAGAAAAGAATCGAGCCGGTTTCTTTATTGCGGAAAATCCGGCGCAGTTGGAAATCATCGATCAATATCAGCAAAAACTGTCCGACCAGGATAAACTTTTTTTTAGGCCGTTTACACCCTGGCAAATTATTAAAGGGCATATTTTATTAAGCGATCAATTTAGCGCGGCCATGGAAGTTGAGTTTGCCGGTAAAACATATTTTTTTGCTTTGGACGAAAAAGGCCGTTTAGTTTCTGACGGTGAGCCTGGTCTGATTTTTAAATTTGCCGATGTTGAAAAAACGCCCGGGGATTTTCAGGTAATACAAAATAAAGCGGTACTGTTTAGTAAAATCCCATTTAAAGAGAAAAATAATAAATACAAGCGAACATATCTTGAAAAGGGCCAAAAAGTACAAACTGTTTTTAAAATGGGTTCTGATTTTTTTGTGCTGCTAAGCGGATCAAAAAAACAATATGGTTGGATCAGGCCATCGGGCAGGTTGAGTTTAAGAAAAGAAAGTGGGGCGGATGAAGTACAGGGCAGTGCCACTGTGATAGAAGCCGACGTTTTAAACCAGCTCAGTAATAAAGTGGAGGCCGTAAACCGGGTCTACAAAAAACTTTTCCAAAAGCTTAATTCCGAAAAAAATCAAAATAAACCAGCCCCTTACTGGAGTTTAGAGTCCAATGCGACGGGTATTGTTTTGGAATTGCAAAATAACCAATCCGGCAAATTTAAAAAAAGTATCCCGTATTTTGTAAATGAAGTTGAAACCCTGTTCAGTGGCAACGAATATGAAATTTATTCTTCCGGTTCGGCCATCGAAATTGTGAAGAAATAGAAAGTATTAAATACAGCAGTCCTGTCATTCTGAGCGGAACATGGTGGAGTGAAGAATCCCTGGCTTTACACGAGTGGGGCATGACAAATGGAAGGTGAGACATTAATGTTAAAAATAGATAAAAAATGGCTTGAACATATTATCAGCTTTTCCCTCGTGTCAATACTTCTTGTTTCACTTATATTTTATTTTAATTCGAATCAAAAAAGAGCCATTAAAATGGCAGACCGGGGTGTCGAAAAATGGCTGGGTTTGGATTATCTCGATTTAGGCAACCCCATGCACCGCGCCATTTTGGAAGAGACATTAAACGTCTTTGAGCCTTGGCACGATGAAGAGCACGCCGAATTGATCGAGAGGATTGAAAGCTATCGGAAAAGTGAAATTTTAGATTTAACAGAGAATTCGAGAAATAAAAAAACGCTTTCGTTTGGGCTGTTTGGCGATCTGTTTTGGATGTACTTAAAATTTATCCTGGTCTATTTAATTACACTCTTTTTAACCTGGTACGGTGTGCAAACACTCGGCGCTTACCGCTTTATCCGGATTAAGCAAAAAAGGGCGGCCTATTTACTTGAGATGTATTCCCATATTAAAAAGCAGCCTGGATTTAAAAACTGGAAACAGGTTTGGCATGATTATAATCCGGCAGCGGTCCTCTTTTTTAAAGCGGTTGGGAAAGCCGCGGCTTATATGGTTTTATTTTCTCCGGCTTATGTTTTGGCCTATTCGTTTCGGACCAAATTTGATACGGACATGCTGGTCTTTATGATCTTGCTTGGTGTGGTTTCCAATGCAATGTTGATTACTTATACCCATAAGTTTTATACTTTTTTGGTCAGTGAAAACCACAAGGGTTATGTGCAAACGGCAATAGTGAAAAATATGGCCAATGCTTATAAACTGGATGTTAAGGATGGAATTTCACGGAAGAATTTATTTGCATGGAAAAAAATATTTCCCGGCCATGTGTTTGGCCATATTTATCAAAATGCACGTTTTCAATATTTGGCCACAATAAAAGAACAGGCTTCTTTTTTGATTACCGGGTTGATTATTATCGAGATGGCCTTAAATATCCAGGGGCACCTTTCCTACGAATTGCTTCAAAATATCCTTTATAAAAACTATGCCGTGGTTACGGTTATTGTGCTTGCTATTTACTCTCTCGTAAAAGCTACAGAAATATTTGTGGATTGGCTCATCGAGAAAGAGAACACTCTCTATTATAACCGCTGACCAAACCCAAAGGCAGATAGCCTTCTGTCTACATTGTTTACTTTCACTGTACACCACCTTATCATATTTAAAATGTGTATTAGTAATACTGTCCTAAGTTATGGGTATTTTAACTATGACATAATTTTTGTTTTTTTGTAAATAATTCCTGTCAGGTTCAATTTCGCCTTTTTTATTTTTATTCATAAAAAGATATACTTATATTACGACCTATTATAATGGTGTTATATCTAAATTGCTAAGGCGAAATTTATCCCGCTGATGGCAGGACAAATACAAATTGCAAACAACAAATAAACCTTCAAATCCAAATCCTAAACATTCTTATATCGGGAGAATTGTGATAGGATATTTTAAGCATTATTTCCTAGTGATTAATTTGTTTATTTGTACGTGCTAATTTTGGTTATTTATATTTGGAGGCTATTATGTTACGGTTTTTATTATTCTTTTTTTTACCCTTTTCTTTATATGCGCAATACACCTTAAACCTTGACCAAAACACCTTAGTTAATTCCGGTCAGCTTGGAGAAGGCCTTCTGTTGTTTGTGCCGGACTCAGCGGTTCAGATTCTAAGAAATCCTGCCCGTGCAGCAGACTATGACAAAAACTTTTTCTTTGTGACACGGCATGGTTATAACTATTCAACACTCGCAGCCGGTAACTTTTTAACATCGTCTTATCCTGATCGTCTTATCGAAAATAGCATAGGGTACAGGCGAAAGGCATCTCAAACATCGCCGGCTCTTTACACGATAAGTGTACCGGCGATAAATATAGCGTATCTATTTGGGGCAAATAAAAAAAAATGGTTATTAAAGATCGCGAGTAGCATTAAGAACGATGCGAGGGATTTTTCAAAAAACGAAGTTACAGACAATGTTTTTACTACTGTAAACCGGACGAGGAGAAATACAGATGAAAGAACTTCAAATATTTATTTAAACCGGTTTTCACTTTATAAAATTGGAAAAGCAGGTTTTGCAAACTACTCCATAGGGATTAATGCCGGTATGGACATTAATTCCGATAAAACCATTAAGAGGGTTAATGACCTAAGTGAGGTATATTTGGGTACCCGTTTTCTTAAAAGGACTGTTGAAGCCTTTGATGAAAAGAATAACAAAATAAATAAATATTTTGCCGGAATAAGGTTTACGCTTTCGGACAAGAATTGGGATTTTTTATCCTCCGTTACATATCAAAAAGCAGATTTTAGGCTGGAGAGTAAAAAAGATGCCAGAGACTTCTATACCGATGAGGAGCCGGGCGACCCGCAATCATCTATCAATAAAACGATAAATTCCGAGTATTTGTCTTGTCCTGATTATATTTACAGAATTTAGTAAACTTGTAAATATAAAACAAAGGAGCCCCCATGTCAGCACAAGCGATAAGCTATCGGTATAGCGAAGCCTTCAAGCAGAAAGTAATAGGTGAAATAGAAAGCG
>JAJRVW010000048.1 GCA_024277115.1 Calditrichota bacterium | reverse complement strand
CCGCCCCCGCGCCCCTGTTTTTGCTTCGCAAAACAGGGAAAACTGTTCGGTCCTTTCAGAACCAAACAGAAAGGATAATTGGAGAGAAAAAGAACAATTAGTAAATAAAATACTGTAAACCTATTTCAGGACTTGACAAAAATGAAACGTTTAACACAGATTATACTACTCACAACCCTGATTTTTAATTTCCTTTATTCGCAGGCCCTTGATGGTGACCGGATAAAAAGGAATATTTTTGTTTTAGGCAGAAAGATTGAGCAGATAAGTATTCTTGTTGAACGTTATAAAAACGACAGGGCGGCAAATTTAATTAAAAAGGCAAAAAATGAGTTTTCAACGGCGACTAATTTGTTGGAACAATGGTTTGCATTGCCCCGGTCCACTCGTTTAAGAAATACTGAAAAATTAGCTACGGCACGGGTGCACTATAATTTGTCGAATAAATTGGCGGACCAGGCTGCCCGGTTGCTTCTGTTTAAACCGACCGCCAACCTTAAAACCGAATTGGAACGCTTAATCCACCGGGCAGAATCCGCTGCGCATGACGGGAGCGATAACAGTGAGTTGCGCTATTTTTTGAACAAAGCCCGGGCCTTTCACCGTGAAGCTTTAAATGCATTTTCGCATGACCAATATTTAAAAGGCCATGAGTTTTTGAGAATCGCGGTTTATTTTGCTGAAAAAACAATCTCCCTTGCGCAATCGGGGCAGCAGAATGGCACCCGTCTGCAAAAATTTGAAGAGCAAAATAAAAATATCCAAATCCTTTTAAATGAGGCCTTACGCTTCTCTACCGAAAATGATGTTATAAAAGAGTTGCAGCAAAATGCACAAAATTATTTAAAGCGTGCCAAGCAAGCCTATAATAATGGCAAATTAAAAAGGGCTTATTCGCAATTACGGATCGCCGAACGCCTGGCATACAGAATAATTGACTTGGCGGGTAATAAAAATAATAGTTTAGAAGAGAAGGTAAAAGAGGATTATCAATCGCTGGGACGCTATCTTAGCTCGGTAAGAAGCGAACTGGAAAGCTCTGGCCAGAGGAGTAAATTACTGGATAAGGCTGATCAGCTTTATACTAAAGCCGGGCACTATATTTCATCTGCCCAATATCAAAAAGCCGCTACAAACTTAAAACTTTCCCAAAGGATGGGCTTACGCGCATTTAAAAAGACGTCTTCCAGTTCCAGACCGGATGTGGAGAGCTTGCAAAGCCGACTTAATGAAGTCCAGCATTTATTGCAGCTTCAAGAAGGGGTATTGTCATCACAAAAAAATGATGCAAATAATTTACTTTATGGGCAGGCCGATAAATTTTTTAATGATGCAAAACGTGCCTATTCCCAACAAAGCTATGCTCAAACAGCATATTTGTTAAACCTCTCATTGCGTATTTTAAACCGGAATGAAAAAGTCCTGAAGCAAAAGCCACAGAATATTTCCTCACAAAAAATTGAAAAGGACTTGCTGCGTATCGAGCGGGTTTTTTCGCGTTTAAATACAAATCCTTCATTAGATGCGAAAAATAAAATTAAGCTAAACTATCTGGCAGAACTGCTGGAGAAGGCGCGCAGGGAGTTTGACACAAAAAATTATATTGTTAGCGCGGAATTATTATTTATCATCCAGCAACAAATAAGCACAATGCTTAATAATTAATTTTTTATTCAGGATTAAGAACCGCTACGGATAACGGCTTAATGAAAAGTTCTTTTATAACATGTTTTCTAATCTCCTTTACGTGTGTTTCTGCGCTGTGGGGACAAGGTGAGGAGAAAAGGGATTATGAGCTTTTGGAACTTGAACTTGAAGTATTAAATGCCTACACAAACTTTTCTACATACACCAAAACCTTAATCGATTCCGCCCATCAATACGCTTTGCAGGAAGATTATGATTTTGCGATCGTTTTTTTAGAAGAAGCGAAAAATGGTATCGATACGTTAAATGAGCCAAAAAACCCTCAAAAAATCAACCAGCCCGCACCGACGTTTTTAGTTAACCTGATTTCCGGGATCGATTATAACCGGCAGGAATTTGAGCTTGGCTACGAGCAGGGTGATAGTGTTTTATTGGACGAATTGAACAAGCCTTTTATTGGCCTGGACCTGCGATATTTTACCGATGACAATAGTATTTTTATAGACAACCAGTTTCGATATGACCGTGAAAACCTGCAAAATGAGCTGGTTGCCCGCGCCCAAATCCAAAATAAATATTTTAGTTTTAATACAAAATTAGGGACTGTTTTTGATAAAAATTTTACCTATCCCGATTTGGGTTATCTGGAATTGTTTGCAGGTTTTAGCCTTAAAAATAACAACCTCGGATCGGACTGGTATTGGAGTTTAAAAAATACAGTGCGCTATAAAAAATTTAAACAAGCTACAGAAACCATCCCCAATTTTATTAGAAGCACCTTTACAGGTTATGCCGTTAAAAGTTTTGACCTCTATCAGAATATTCAGGTGGATTATAATTTTGATCTGAATGAGAGCCTGAATTTTATTAACAATGATTTTATCGAACATGATGCCGGAATCGGTTATCAGGATATGTTTTTTTCGCGTTTAAAATTACGTGCTTCATCCCGGGCACGGGTTAGCAAGTTGAATTATTTGGTTAGTGATGAATCCGGGGACAGTTCATTTACGAACCGGTCGACAACTTTTGGCCTTAACCCCGAGCTCATTTATACTTTTAACCAAAGCCTAAGCATGGGTATAAATTACAAAGTTGATTTTAAACAATTTGTAATTAAAACGGAGCAGGAGCCGGATTATCGTTTTGATTATATAAATCCATCAATACATGTAAACCTGAGCGAAGAGATAAGTTTTAAACTGGGTTATGTTCGTGAGCGGAAAGTACACAAAACGGTCTCGTTTCTGGAAGAACAATATATAAAGGACCAAAACTACCAGTCGCAGGGTGTGTCGTTTGGTTTTGATATTACAACTCTGAACGGGATATTAATTGCCCTAAATTCGGAATATGTCCGCAGGCGTTATCCGGATACGGTGGATGATGCCGCATTCAGCATTTATTCTAACCGGAATATTTTAAATATTTTACTTTTCGCACAAATTCCAATCTCCGAAAAAATATCGATTAATGCCATCGGGTCTTACGATAATGATAAGGATATTGACACCGATTTTAATGATTCGGTTTCATCCTTTTACAGCTTTGAATTTGTTTATTCATTTTAAAACAACCCGCTGTACGAATTAGAATAGCATATTTGTTAATACTTGTAAAACTTAAAAGCAGGTCGTTCCTATGGTACTTTTACTAATATAGAAATTCATTTTTTCTATAAATAGGCATTTCTATTGGAATTTTTTATTTCGTCCTGTAAGGACATTCTACTTGTAGTACAAAAATTCCAATAGTTTACATAAAGCTCAATCGGAACGGCCGATTGTAAGAATTTAGTTGAAATTATTTTGTTTCTATTCTTTCTGTTTAGCACAACGGATTAAATAGTGTCGTTTTTGATGATTTAGTTATTGGGATTAAATTTTTAATAATAAGCTTCCGTTCCCGAAACATTTATTATGTTGCTCAGTATGATGGAAAACCTTGGGTGAATTGGAATAACCGGAGTAGTGAAAATTATCATGTTGCATTTAAGTTTGTGTTCAGGTAACTTCCATCAATCAAATTTCTGCAAGTAAAGTATTTACTTTTCCCCCAATTACTTAGAGTCATATATAGAATCAATTCAAGAAGTTGTTTAATTATTACATATAAATTATAATTATAAAAATATATAAGAGCAGACCAACTGTTCTATTTTGGAGTATTAATGGAAGATCAAAAATTGTATCTCTTATCCATTTATTTAAAAAAATGGTCTTACGGAGATAATAAACTTACAGTAAATTATTCGTTTTCTTATGGCGATAAATATCAACGAAAACATAAAGAATTACGTTTGGGCAAAACCACTAAAATGCTTAGTGACTTTATCGAACAATTGTATAAAGATTTAGACGGCCATGAAAAAAATGGAAAATTGAAAAATCGCCCGGGTCTTTTTAACGATGGTGAGACCAGAAAAAAGCTAAATACCTTTTTTCAGAAAGTCACTAAAGAATTTTCCCAAAACAAAAAAAGCCGTGGCAAATCCCGGATGATTTCTGCACGGAGTGTAGACTTTTATTATAGTGACAAGGATTATGGACAACTTGATGATGCGACTAAATTTTTTGTACACATCAATCGTGGACTCAATAAAATTGACGGTGATTTATGGACCAATGCCATCACTGATTTAAAGCAGGCGCAAAAATATAAACCGGATGATGTGTTGGTAAATAAATATCTGGCGCTTGCACATAATAAACTTGGGCAACACGCCAAAGCTTTGCCATTTTTAAAAAGTTATGTGAAGAGTGATGAGAATGTGGAAAGTTTAAATACATTGGCATCGGCCTATATTAGTTTACAGCAGTTTGACGAAGCAGATGAAATTTATAAACAAATTTCCGATCAATTTGAAGATAAGTCCATTGCTTTGTTTGGCCGTGCAAAAATCGCTTATAAACAAGGTAAAAAATATATAGATTTCCTCAATGAAATAAGCAAATCCAACCGGACATGGCTGGTGGACAAGCTAAAGAAAAAGTGGGAATATACTTTGGCGGATGAGGAGAATCAGACAAATTGGAATGCCTCTATCGCAGCCCGCTACCTTGGTTTTGATCGTCCCTATGACTTAACAAGAAAGGCTTTTAATAAAGAAATTCCCAGTTATTTTAATGCCGAAAAAGGTACTGTCCGTTTTGTAAAAGAAGAGATTGATTGTTGGGTGAAATTGCATAACACTTTTAACCTGACAACAGAAAATTATAAAATTTTCCCCGGTAAACTAACTGCTGAAGAAAAAGGAAAAAAACGTAAAAAGAAACAATCCGCCGAAATCACTTCTTAATCCCATAAAACTATATTGCGATATAAATGAATAACGAATACCCCGTAAAAAAAAATCAGATTTACCCACTGGAAGTTGTAGATTTGGCATTTGGCGGCCAAGGTGTTGCAAAAATTGAGGATTATGTGGTTTTTGTACGCAGGGCCTTGCCGGGCGATAATGTTAACGTAAAAATTGTAAAACGAAAAAAAAGTTATGCCGAAGGACGTATCGAATCTTTTAACAAAAGATCGGAACAGAGGATTGATCCACCGTGCCGTTTTTTTGAGTCTTGTGGTGGATGCACCTGGCAAAACCTTTCCTATGAAAACCAGCTGCTTTATAAGACCAAAATTGTCAGCGATTCTGTAAGCCGTATCTCCGGTTTAAAAGATACTGTCATTAAGCCGATCCTCGCATCGGAGCAGGCTTTTTTTTATCGCAATAAAATGGAGTTTTCTTTTGCCGAAAAAAAATGGCTGACCCTGGAGGAGCTGGAAGACAAATCAATCTCCAAAGATTTTGCCCTTGGCCTGCATGTTCCGGGCACCTTCGATAAAATAATCCATCTTGATAAGTGTTTGTTACAAAGCGATGAAGCCAGCGCGATTTTAAATTTTGTTTCCGGCTACGCGCAGGAAAATAATTTGAAGCCTTATGGTTTGCGCTCCCATCAAGGTTTAATGCGGTTTCTGGTGATTCGTCAAAGCCATTATAATAAAGAAATAATGGTCAATATCGTCACGTCTGCCAAGCATGAAAAACTACAAGTCCTTGCCGATGAGCTAAAGGCGCGTTTTAAAAATATATCCTCTATTGTAAATAATATTAATTCACGCAAGGCGCAAATTGCCGTTGGCGAAGAAGAAATTTTGCAGGCCGGCAAGACCTGGATCGAAGATAAAATCGGGCCCTTTGTATTTAATATTTCTGCTAATTCATTTTTTCAGACCAATACGGCACAGGCCGAGACCCTTTATAATACAGTCATAAAATACGCAGAGCTAAAGCCCAATGAAACAGTCTGGGATTTATATTCGGGGACGGGCACGATTAGTCTGTACCTGGCACAGCAGGCAGCCAAAGTAACCGGTTTTGAGATCACGCAAAGCTCGGTTGAGAACGCATTTGAGAATGCCAAGAAGTACAAAATCGATAATGTGGATTTTATTGCGGGCGATGTGATCGATAATATGGATGCGATGGCTGATAAAGTTGACTTAGTCGTCACCGATCCGCCACGTGCCGGGATGCATGAAAAGGTGGTGGAATCAATTTTACGGGCGGAGCCAAAAAAGATCGTTTATGTATCGTGCAACCCAACCACCATGGCCAGGGATTTAAAACTGTTGGAAAAAAAATATGTGATCGATGTAGTCCAGCCGGTCGACATGTTCCCGCAAACGTATCATATTGAATGTGTTACAAGGCTGAGCTTGAGATAGAGCCTTGTTAAGGATTTTAAACAGAATATGCGTAAAAAATTAGACTTTGATCAAATCTTTAAAGAACGGCCTTCGGTTGAGGACCTTAAAAACCTTGAGCGAAAGCCTATCATCGCCCTGATTGAGAATATCCGCAGTATGCATAATGTGGGCAGTATTTTCCGTACCAGTGATGGCGCGCGCATCGAGCAACTTTTACTTTCTGGGTACACACCCCAACCTCCACGACCGGAGATTGCCAAAACAGCGCTTGGGGCAACAGACTCGGTTCCCTGGGCTTATGTGGAAGATTCCGTCGCAAAATTGAAGGGCCTTAAAGCCGCCGGATATACAATCTATGCTGTGGAACAAACTACCGACAGCCGGACGTATAGCAAGGTAAAGTACCAATTTCCCCTTTGTATAATAATGGGCAACGAGGTGGATGGGGTTAGTGATGCACTCATAGAATTAGCCGATTATGCCATCGAGCTACCGATGCTTGGCCTAAAACATTCATTAAATGTGTCTGTTGCTTACGGGATTACTGTATATAATATCCTTTCGCAGTCTATGTAACCACGGGCTTTTTTACTATTTTCTAAATGAATAATTGAAGCGGGTGTAATAAGGTCGTTTTAGGAAGACCTTTCAGATTTTAAAAATCTGAAAGGTATGTATAGCGGTATTAAAAAATATTTAAGTTAAGTTTAAAACCGTTCTTTACCTTTTTAGTGCAGTCTTATAATTGAATCGAGTATACTTGACTCACTTTACCATTCCCTCTAAATTGCTTGCTGACTTTAAATAGCGGGTAAAAGGCAAAACAATGTCACACTATTCTATTGTAATTTTAGATACAGATGAAAGCCGGACAGATTATTTTGAAGGTATGTTTAAAAAAGATGAGCATGCCGTGAGTGTCCACAGTACCATTGGCTCTACAATTCAGCATACGGTTAAGTCGGATAAAATAGCCTTTCTTGTGGAATACTCTACGCTTACAGCAGAAGAGCGCCCCGATGTAATCCGGTTTTTTAAAGAGTTTGCACGGCAAAACATTTTTTTGTTTAATGTGCCGGATAATGCCAATAAACGCCTGGCTTTTTACGAGCTGGGTGCCAAGCGTGTGTTTGATACGTCGCATCCCCTTGATGAAATTTACTATGCCCTGGTTTGGCCAATAAAAAACATAGCGGCGAAAGTGAGTAAAAACCTGATGATCTCATCGGGTGCATTGGAAGATGTTTCATTAAAAAATTTAATCAACAACCTCTCGCGTGAAGACCGGACCGGCATCTTGAAAATTATTACCGAGAACAACAGTGGTAAAATTTATTTTAAAGATGGTATAATTACACATGCCCAGGTTGGTTTGCATACAGGCGAAGATGCTTTGTTGCACATGCTTTTCTGGCATGAGGGAAACTTTAAATTTAACGCCACAACCGCGCTGAACGAATCTATTTCTGTACATTTAAGTGTTGTATCCCTGTTTATAGTTGCCGAACGTTTGCGTAAAGTATATTTAAAAAACCTACAAGATATTGGCAGCCAGAAAGCCGTTGTCCAAATTGTTTATGCCGGCGATCTTAAAAACAGCTCCATCGATATAGTTGAGGGTTTTACTGAATTAATTCTGAGGCCTGTTCAACTAAAAGCCTTACTGGAAAATCCCTTTTACACATGTTGTGAAACCGCACAAAAACTGGCAGAACTAAAAAGTAACGGTTATTTGTTAGTTACTGACGGGCAAAAAGTTAAAAAAGAAAAAAAGGCGGAAGGTACAGCCGGGGAAATCCCCTTGGGGGCGTTTACTTTGCTCAGTAAAGAAGAAGCACAGGAGTTGTGCCACCAAATCAGCCTGGATAAATTACAATCCGGAAAAATATTAGTTATTTCCACCCATGGTAAAAGTGGTTATCATTTATTACAGGCCGTTGTAGAAAAAGGTTCGGATATTCTCCAAAGCAAAAATACGCATCAATGTAAAGTAGAGGTTCTAACGCAAACCCATCTTTCTTTTATAAGTTTTGCTATGGACGAGACCATTTTGGACACCGTTATTAAAACAGCCGATACGTTTTCTGCCATTATCTTTTTGATTGATGTGCAGCAAGCCGATAAGTTTGAATACACAAGTTATGTGATGCGTGAATTGGTTAAAAACGAAGATACCTGCTGGCTGCCTTGTGGAATAAATATGATGGATTCGATTGACCTGGACCATATAAAATCGAAGCTTGGCATTCCCGGCCATGTCCCTTTTGATATTTACGATACCACAGATCAGGATGATGTAAAGAATATCCTGTTAAGTTTAAAAAAATACAAACAGCCCGAACCTCAGAAAGAAGAAGGGGAAGATCGAGAGGAAAATATCCAAACAGAAGAAGGTGATGTATGAAAGAAGTTTTCATAGTCAGTGAAAATGAAGATATTTTTACGATGTTTTCCAAAACATTGTCTTATTTACCGGTACATTTTTCCTGGGTGGGCGATATGGATAGCGCCGAAAAACAGTTCCGAACCGAAAAGCCGGACTTTGTTTTTTTCGCTGTCTACAAATTAACTTTGCTCCATAATTGGGTGGCACGTTATAAGTCTTTTAAACTAAGAATTCCCTTTTTATGTTTTATCTCCAAAATCGGTTGGGAAAAGCGTGAACTGCTTTGGATGGCAGGAGCGGCTGAGGTTATTGAACTCCCTAAACTAAAAAAAGAATTTAAGCAAATTGTTGAAACGGTCCTTGTTTCGTCGAGTGATGAAGGCAATGATGCAAAGCTAAGCGGCAGTTTAAACGTGCTAAATGTAATCAACCTGATCCAAACCTTTGAAGATGGTAAAAAGAATGGTGTGATTGAGTTGATCAGTAAAAACCGTAGGGGGCAATTGCAATTTTATAAAGGCAAACTGGTAAACGCCATCTACAATAATAGCGACCCGATTGAGGCTGTACTGGCCATGTCCCTATGGCGTGATGGACTTTACACAGTTACGTATGATAAAATCCGGCATAACCACCGCATTAAACTTGATAACAGGCAAATGATTAAAGAATGCCAGGACCACATCCTGAACCATGAAAAAATACTAAGCGCCTTGCCGGATAAAGAGATCGTTTTATATGCATCACCAACTATTGATTATGAAGAGTTAGGTGCGAAAGACCGGACAAACCTGCTGTATTTTAAGTTTGGAAAATCAATCAACGAGTTTATCGAAAATGACTCGGAGGGCATGTTGGATTTTCTAAAGGAAATCGACTCATGGATCGACAAAGGCGCATTTGTAGGGAAAGAAGAATTTCAGGCGCAACAACTGAAGATTAAAGAAGAAAAAAATAAATCGGGCGTAAAAAAATTATTTGGTAAGATATTTTCTAAAAAGGAAGAATCCCAAACGCATGCTCCCGGGATGATTAAAAAAAATAAGGATAGCGGGGAAGATTATTCTGAGAAAAAAGTATATATGTTTGACCGCTTTAACCTGCTCGTTGAATATGCCGAAATATTGGAGAACCAGGACGGATGAAAACTGTAATCGAAGTACCTGTTTTTGCCACGGACAGTAATTTATTTAAACCCTTGCTTGGTGAAAATAAAAATATCACAGAAACAAAATATCATGATTTCCTTTTCCTGGAATTTGAGCTTGATAAGGCCCATGAGATTTATTTTTATTGTATGGACTATATCCCGGAGAAGGGAAATATTTCGCTTGCCGATAAAATAATCCCTAAAGCGCCGTTTGTTTTTTTTCTGGTGGAGCCGGATGCCGGGTCGTTTTCCGAAACGGCCGATAATATGTTTTCTGAATATATTGATAACTATACGACCCCGGCTTTTGTTATCCGTTCCGCACCTTTATCCGAAAAAGAAAAACAACCCGAAGAAAACTTAAATCCCGACCTAAAAGGTTTAGAGATTATTTTTACGGAACAGGAAAATAACAATTTTACGAAACACATCTTAACCGAAGCTATTAAAAAAGTGATACCAAAAAATTTGTAGAAAGGATTCTAATAAATGGGTTTTCAAACCGATTCAATTCACGCCGGGCAAATTGCCGAACCTGTAACCGGCGCTATAATGACACCAATTTTTCAAACATCTACTTATGTTCAGGAAACGATCGGCAAGCATAAAGGATTTGAATACTCCCGTAGCCAAAACCCAACCCGCCATGCCATGGAAGATAATATTGCGGCTTTAGAAAAAGGAAAATATGGAATAGCATTTTCCTCGGGCCTTGCGGCAATCTCATCAATTGTAGAAATGTTCGGGCAGGGCGATCATATAATTTGCACCGATAATGTGTACGGTGGCACTTTCAGGGTTTTTGATACGGTCTTTAAAAAATTTGGCTTGGAGTTCAGCTTTGTGGATACTTCCGATTTTAAGCAGGTCGAGGCTGCCTGCACCGCTAAAACAAAATTGATATTTGTTGAAACCCCCACAAACCCGATGCTAACTTTAACCTCTTTAAAGAAATTGGCAGAGTTCGGAAAGAAACAAAATATTTTAACCGTGGTCGATAATACTTTTATGAGTCCCTATTTTCAAAAACCGTTGGAATTTGGAATTGACCTGGTTGTGCATAGCACTACAAAATACCTTAATGGCCACAGCGATGTGGTAGGGGGCATTATCTTAACGGCCAACAAAGAACTCGCCGATAAATTACACTATATTCAAAATGCTGTTGGCGCTGTTCCCGGGCCGATGGATTGCTTCCTTGTGTTAAGGGCGACAAAAACCCTGGCGTTAAGAATGCGCGAACATGAGAAAAACAGCATTGCCCTGGCCCGTTATTTAGAAAACCATCCAAAAGTGGAAAAAATTTTCTATCCGGGATTATCGAGCCACCCGCAACACGATCTTGCCAAAGAACAGATGACCGGTTTTGGCGGGATAATCAGCATCGAGCTGGGCAACCTGGACAATGCGCGTAAATTTGCAGAAGCCTTAAAAATATTTGCCCTTGCAGAAAGCCTTGGCGGCGTTGAAAGCCTGGCCGATCATCCGGCGATTATGACCCACGCTTCCGTACCTGTGGAGGAACGGGCAAAACTTGGCATCAGTGATGGCCTTATCAGGCTCTCTGTAGGGGTTGAAGATGAAGAGGATTTATTAGCTGATGTGAAACAAGCCCTGGAGCATATTTAACTTTATCCGGCCATCTGCGCAAGGTGGCCGGTAAAGTTCATCCCTTTTGTTTTCCCAACTTTTTTATAATTGTACAGTTCAATTTTGTAGAACATTTTAATTCGCACCTGTTGTGCGCATTAGAATAGCACATTTGTTCATAATACCTTTAAAACTTATAAAGCAGGTCGTTCCTATGGAACTTTTGCTAACAGAGAATTTAATTTTTTCTAAAAATAGGTCATTCCTACTGGAATTTTTATTTCGTCCTGTAGGGACGTTCTATTTGTAGTATAAAAATCACACTAGTTTTCAAGAAGCTCCATCGGAGCGTCCTATTGTAAAAGTTTAGTTGAAATTATTTTGCTTCTATTCTTTCTAATTCGCTCAACAGTTTAATTCGCACTTTTTATTAAAATGTGATCTGGCTGTATAGTTTTATCGTACTATTGTCATATTATTGTCTTGTCCTGATTATATTTACAGAATTTAGTAAACTTGTAAATATAAAACAAAGGAGCCCCCATGTCAGCACAAGCGATAAGCTATCGGTATAGCGAAGCCTTCAAGCAGAAAGTAATAGGTGAAATAGAAAGCGGT
>JAJRVW010000047.1 GCA_024277115.1 Calditrichota bacterium | reverse complement strand
TCTTTCACTAATCCTATATTTTGATTTTCTCTTTTTGCCATGTTTTTTCCTTTGTTTTTTTGGTCAAACTAAATTTAGGAAGGACATGGCAATTTTTCACATATTTGCCTTTTTACACAAATTTAAGGACGCAATCTGTAATTAATAAAACTATAATCAATAAATATTTCATATCACTACCCAAAGCTTAATGATGCCTATTCTTCTGATAAATTTAAGCGAAAGATTCTTCGTTAAAATGCAACTCAGAATGACAAATATGAGATACCAGTTTCAAAACACAAGTATCAATACCGGATTTTATTTTGCCTGTCCAGGTCGCGTTTCATATCACGTTCGGCGATAGATGCCCGTTTGTCATGGCTCTTTTTCCCACGGGCAAGGGCAAGGTCTACCTTTACAAGATGTCCTTTAAAAAACAGTTTTAACGGGACAAGGGTAATGCCTTTTTCTTCTATCTGGCGGTTTAGTTTTTTTAGCTCCAGCTTTGAGACAAGCAACTTTCTATCACGCATGGGTTCATGGTTTACGACCGTGGACATGGTATATGGTGAAATGTGCAGGTTGATCAACCATAATTCGTTATTACGGATGCGCCCATAGGCATCGGTCATATTGGCCTTACCATTGCGTAAAGATTTGACCTCAGTGCCAAGCAGGACAATTCCCGCCTCAATGGTATTTACAATCTCATATTCATGCCGTGCTTTTCGATTTTTTACAATTGTCTTGCTCATAAGGATTCTTTATTAATTGAAGGTTGAATTGAAAAGGGCTAAGTTTACCTAAAACAGCTGCACCGATCAAGAACAGAAATATACAAAAAGTTATCTTTTATTTCTTTTAAAACATGAAAAACAAAAACGATTCCATCTCATTGGATTTGCCATTAAGCTGGGTACGCTCCAAGAGAAAATCTTTGAAGAAAAACACTTTCCGGTTTAAAACCAGCAACCTTGATTGGGTTAGCCTGGCAGAAGTACCGGAGGAAAAACACTTTCAACAAATTTTATGCGAGCTGCAAAAAACCTCTGCCCGGGGATTATTGATTCGCGGATGTACCACACAAATCGCCAACCAGTTAAAATTGAACAAATTTGATATTTTGCCCATTGGCCAGGAAGCGGTGCTTAACCTAACTAAAAAACTGGATGCCAAAAAATCTATTAAGGAGCTTATACGACGGGGGAAGAAATATGGTTCTTACAACCAGATAAAATTAACCGATGAAAACATCCTCAAGTTGGCCTGTTTTAAAAAAGAGAGCCGTCATGGGCACAAACCTCAACTTAAACACCTGTTTATCGATGAATTTACTAAAAATACGCAAGCATTTGTCTGGGAAAATTTTTCTGGCGAATGGCAGGCAGTAATCACGATATCCAAAGTAAATGATCAAAAAATGCAAACCGAATTATTGTTACGTAAAAAACGCGCACCTATTGGAACAATGGAAGCGCTGATCTTTGAAGTCTCGGAATATTTAAAAAAAGCGGGCTATAAAGACTGGAGCCTTGGGGAAGTACCGTTTATTTTATCAAAAGAAAACAGGTTATTCTCCCGTTCGTATTTTCTAGCCTGGCTGGGGCGGAAGCTGCGTTTTGCTTATAATGCCGAATCGCTCTATAATTTTAAAAATAAATTTTCACCGACCTGGCAACCTGTCTATTTATGCGGGTATCCTAAAATTTCTGTTTTATCTTTGTTGGAGCTTTCATTTCGCAGTAATTATTTGCGATTGGTTTTAAGCAGGATTTTCAGAAGGGATTTAATAAAGAAAAAATTTACTGGCAGCAGGATAAACCAACTCTAAAAAAGCCAACCTGCACCTTGGGCCTTCTTTAATCAATTGAATATGTAAAATATCACCGAGCTGTAAGTCGTTTGTTTTTAAAACTGAAAGGTCAACATTTTCATAAGTCATCTGCTGATCTACATTTCGTAATTTAACCGCACCATCAATATATTCCACAATCTCAAAATAGCCTTCTTCCAGGGATGGATTTGTGGCATCCTCAGAAAGTAGAAAATTTACGTACGAATTATTTTCATGATAATCTTGTGTAATTAAAAATGCCCTTTTTATTTCCAGCAACTCATCCTGCTTGTAAAGTAAAAAAGACTTGGCAAGTTTTATTGAGGTATTTTGGTCGATAAAATCAAAAAGTGTTGAGAACAATTTTTTAAACTGGGTAAAATCTACATTATTATCCATAAAAAATGTCTGCGGAAAAATCAACGCGAAAAATTCTTCGATATATTCAAATTCAAAATCATCCAAGCGGTTTACTTCAAGATAACTATTTAAATACGTTTTAAATTCTTTGAAAAGTTTATTTGAGAACGGCTTTGCCAGAAGTTCAAAATGATTTTTTTCAAATTCACTAAAAATTGTATTCACCGAGACATGGTCTATTTTCCATTCTTCAGATTCATCATCATCATCATCAAATTCATCTGTTTCCGGTAATGTTTCTTCCCAAATATCTTCATCGCCTTGCAGGTCTTTATTAAACAAGTCTGTGGCCAAGTCAGCTGGTTTTGCCAGTAACTTTGGCCCATTTGTGCGGGTAAATAAAATTATATGGTCCATCACAAAATGGGCAAGATTGTTAAGCTTACGGTCCTTCTCATGCAATACAACACCCATTTCATAATTGTAAAAATCAAGCAATACATCGATGACCACATAATTCATCACATCGTGGTATAAACAATCCTCGCGGTTGGTGCATGAAGAGGTGATGCCATCAAATTCTGTTGTCACAAAATTTGTGCGGATTTCATCTTACTCGGAGGTAAAGGGCGCGCTTAATTTATTGGGGCAGCCAAGGCTACACCCGCCAAAACAATTTTTATCCAGAAAAAGTTGCAGGCCATCACCAATATTAAAGGCAATGGCAGAAATCTCTTCGCTGTCCAGAAAAAAGAGGTTTTCCTGATCGACCTGTGGAAAAAAATCTTTTTCCAACAGTGCGCCTAAGTCATTTATCAGCAGATAAATGAAATAGTCAAGATATGTCAATTCATAAACTTCCTTCTCCCAGGAGTTTACAAATTCCCGAACTGTGATATAGCCTTTGTTAAAATTATTCTGCACGTGTTTCCTTAAAAAATTGATTCTCTTAATTTCGGCAAATTTACTGATTTTTCCAATATTAATATTTCTTTTAACAAGCCTCTACAATAAAAAATTCCCAAACTTTTTAAGGATTACATTAAATAATCCAGGATCAAATTAACCGATTCAATTATTCGCTGGTCACGCGGGCGTAAATCTGGCTCGAAGGCTTTTCCTGTAAGGTGCTGAAGCCCCTGAATATAACGAACAGCGATTTCATTGCTTTGTTCCTGCGTAAATTGTTGCCCTTTTTCCTTAACCATGCCACGGGCAAATTCTTTGGAAAAAGAAACGGGTTTCCCATCGCGTTTCATTATCGTGCCATCATCGTTCAGTTTCCAAAAGCGCGATGAATCCATGGTATAGAGTTCGTCCGCGGAAACAATCTTGCCAAAAGAGTTTATACCGTGCTCGGTTTTTGTGTCCACCAAAACCATCCCTTTTTCTTTGAGGTATTGCGAGATTGTTCCAAATGCCATCAGGGAGGCGTTGCGGATTTGTTTGTATTGCTGCTGTGTACAAATATTATTTTCAACCAGATAATACGGATCAATTGTTTTATCGACCTTATCTTTTGTGGAGGGGGTATCCATCAGGTAAGGCAAAACACCGTTGGGCTCAATACTGTTTACAGCGATCTCATGCATGGCATAGCTAAACGTATTTAGGCCATCCGCTTTGGCCTTAAGCCAGTGCTGATAAAGTGACGTAGAGGTCGAGCTCTCGGCCATGTACATACGCAGCACATTTTCCAGCATAATGAGTTGCAGGTTTTCTGCCGGGATGACCGTTGAACTGGGCAATAATCCCGGTACCTCAAACTGGGATGTCCCTAAAATATTTTTTAAAAGGCCCAGCATGTGGTCATGATTTTGCGCCAAAACCTGATCTTTAAAAGGAATGGCCCCGCGATTTTCATCATGAGTGGAAATCCGGTTGCCACGGAACATTAACCGCAACGCGATGCCTTCTTTTGTTTTCAGCCCCTCGCCAAAAACCGAATCGGATACTTTGCCAATTAAAACCGTTGCACCGGAAAGCCTAGGCAAGTCACCATCCTCAATGATTTTCCTGATTGGCCGGCCTTCGTTTACACGGTTGCCAAATTCGTTTACAAGTTCCCGGATTTCTTTTTCAGATAACATGAAGACATGCCCTTTATATTTAAAATATTTTAAAAGAGGATTATTAATAATTAGGATAAATTTAAGCTATAAGCGGTAGAGAACAAAATGGGGAATTTAAAAAAAAGGTTCGCCGGGAGACAATCTCCAGTAGTTCTTCATCACAATAAATCTTTCGGCTGGAGCAATATGTTTACCCCCTTAAGGACCCTGTCTAACTTATCTGGCGATAAGCTTCCTATTTTCTCATTCAAATCAGATTTATTTACGGCAATTTTGTACTTTAAAACAATAATTCCAATACTTAAAATAGTTTCCTCAACTATCTAAAGAAAGGGATTTATGAATCCCTTCCAACTTTTCAATTATTGGTTCTATCTCTAATTTATTTTTCTTTATTTTACGCTTCCAGGAAAAAGTGCTAATCCCAAAAATCCAACCATAAGTCAAGGCATAGGCAATTATTTTAAATTGCAGGCTTGCTTCTGCTAAAACATCCAAAAAGTAAAAGTGAAAGCCGAATGCCAATAAGACTGTATAGACGGGCACATAGGTTTTTGTAAGCCAAACCATATATTTTAACTTTTTAAGCATCCGTTCGGAAAAATGAACCATATCCTGGCTCATGTCCGGGGTTTTCCAAAAAAGCATCTGGTACCAGGAAAAGCCCATCGTTAGTATCATAAGCGCAAACATGGAAAGGATGCTGCCATAAAAATAAATGCTGCGATCGTTTAGCGAAGAATAAACCCAGCCCAAAACTATAAAGGCAAAAGCAAATCCAACGCTCATAAATAAATTGGATAAAAAAATCCTTTTCTGAATTTTTTTAAGTTTGGCCATCAGGGAGCCGGCATCTTTTAAGGTTGCAGGCGTTTCACCTTTTATTTTACCCCAGTCATCAATTAGGTTTTTAAATTCATCCATTGTAAATCCTCAATAATCTTTTTTTAATACGGTTAATTTTTACCCCAACGCTATTTACGCTAATCCCCAGGATTTCGGCAATCTCTTTATAAGCCAGTTCTTCCAACACAAAACTGATAATAAGGCGCTCGTCCTCTTTTAGTTTTTGGATCGATTGCATCAGTTTGTCAATCTTTTTTTGGTTCTCTTCTTCCCCGCCTTTGTTGCTTTCCTCAATAATATTTTGGGGTATATCGTTTGTAAAAAGTTTTTGGTGTTTCTTATAGTTTTTATTAAAAGTGATGGTCGTGTTCATCGTTATACGGTACAACCAGGTCGTGATTTGCGCCTCGCCTTTAAAACGGTCCAGGGCATGCCACACATTTATCAAAACCTCCTGGTAGAGATCATCCACCATCTTTTTTTTATAAAGGTAAGCATAACAAATTCGATAGATTTTATCTTTGTGCCCATCAATGATTTCCCGAAAAAGTTGTTCTTTATTTTTCATGTTTCCTAAGACCTACTCGTTTTGTAAGTGTCATTCCGTAAGAATCCTTATTTCCTAAAAGATGTTTTTGCCAGATATTCGGTCAAAACCGGATTCATCGCTCCCGGCAGAAAAGGCAAAGCATCCACAATTAAAATCCTGTCAACCAGATTGTTATTTTCCGAGGCCATCCACATGGCCAGAAACCCGCCAATACTGTGCCCGATTAAAATACTGTTCTTACTTTTATTTTCTTTGATATAAGCCATCAAACTATCCTTAATTACAGGCAGGATTTCTTTCGCCTCCAACGGCGCTACGCCGGCATATCCGGCCAAAGTAAATACATGGATTTGGAAATCGTCTTTATACTTTTCCACCGTTGCGTCCCACACATTGCCCGATGATGTTGCGCCGGGGATGAGGAACATGCTTGGCCCTTCGCCATAAACCTGCACATCAAAAGCTCTTGTTTGTTTGGCGGAAAACTGCGCCGATGCGGTGATGGCCAATAAAATTACCAGGTTAATAAATGTCTTCATACTATCCTCCTCGATTGGGTTTTGGGTTACATTTTCTTCTTTAGTATGAAAACAGGATTTTTATTACATATTTTTTTTTAATAAAAGTTTCATAAGACAGATTGTTTTATCCGGTTATAATTATTATATTTTGCAGACGTTATTTTCTTTACCAAATATTCAAAGTCTCTCATCAGCTTTACCGTCATTGGTGCATTGACAGGTTAGCTAGTTACAAAATAGGACGATCTATAACCAGGCATTATTACCAATATGCACATCACCCAGGTAAGCTTGCTAAAAGAATTATTTTGTGTAACTGACTTTGAAGAATTATTCCCTGATACCCTAATTAAAAGGACGTATGATGAATAACCCTAAATATATATATCTTATTATTTTTAGCTTTCTAATATCCTCACTTAACCTTGTACATTCCCAAACTTTTAATTTTCAAAGTTTACCTAAAGATTACACTCAGATTAAAATGGGGTATCTTAAACCAGATTTAGATTTTTATAATCTTTCGAAACTTGCAGGTGTTATTGAAATCTCATTGAATACCCCATTGTCGAAAAACTATAATCTAATTGCTGTCCTACCATATGAACGAGACAAATATGAAGCAGATTTTGAATATTTTAAATATAATTACGATGAAAACGGTCTCGGAAATATTTTTATAGGCTTACAAACAACGAATGATTTTGTTGACAATAAAAGGTCTATCATCTCTTATGGTTTCTATATACCAACGGCCAATAAAAAAATAGGCTTAGTGGGCTCAACTTCAAAATTTTATGAATCATTAAGATACACTCCAAATTCATTTTCATTCTATTTTAATTATGCTTATGAAAAATTAATACCCGGTAAGTATAGGCTTGGATTTGAATTAGGCCCTAATATCGCCATCCCAACTCGCAAGGGTGTAGGTGACCCCGAAGCATTTGTTCATTATGGAATAATGGCCGGTGCCTTTGCCGATAAATTTTATTTTGGAATGGAACTTGTCGGGTTTGGAATCTTAACTGAAGATTTAAAAAATTCTGAAGATCGGTTTATCAATTCTATTACATTTGGTACAAGCTGGATTGGCAGCTCTATTTCACCTCAATTATTTTATAAACTCTATTTAAATAAAGAAATGAAAAAGCTCGTAAATGGTGTATTCGGGATAGAAATCTCGGTCTCAATCAATGCAGTAAATGAAAATAATATTGATGATTAAAGCTTTGTTGAATTGATAGTAGTAAATAATTATGGAGCTCCCAATTTACCCAAGTTGAAACCTAAACAAACAAATAGGCCCACCAAATTAACACACCTTGCAGGGGCAAGCGCAAATACAAAACCCAACGCGCATTGCCCCTGCCTTTTTTTGTTGAAGTGAGATGATATACATTAGCCGGAAAAACCGCTATCAGCAAAGCGATAATCCCCAAAGCTGCAAATGATGTAAATGCGGGGACCAACAAAAAAATACCCAACAGAATTTCTATTGCACCACTTATATAAACCAGCGCCAAATGAAACGGAATATAGGGTGGCATTATCCTCAGATAAAATTTGGGTTTGTAAAAATGCATAAAGCCGGCAAGCATGTATAAAGCTGCCATAAAATATAATCCAAGACCGGGCATAAGAACTTCTCATTCACTTAGTATGGTTTTTCATTGATTAGGAATTACTCTCCCGGTATTCACTGATCTCAAATAAATGGCCATCCGGGTCCTGAAAAAAACAACGGATTTCCGCGCCCCAATCGTAAGGCGGTGTAATAAATGTAACTCCCCGCGCATCAAGAATTTCATGCGATTGTTTGCAATCCTTTACGCGGATAGTAAAAGAATGGCTAATCGTATTCTTGTCCTGTGGAGGTGTGAAACGGGTATTCGGCTTGTCCTTAGTTGCCCCACCGGCTGTAACCAATAAAATCCAATGACCTAAAAATTCCAGTACGATTGAGCTCCCGCCGTACTCTCTAAAAAGACGCGCTCCCAATAGATCAATATAAAATTTTTTTGATTGTTTTAAATCTGAAACAACCAGTATTGTCGTTAACTCCGATTGAGAAAAAGGATCATGATCTATTTTATGCATAAGTTTTTATCCAGTAATATTATCATTTAAATCTGATGCAGATACACCATCAAATCCACCAAAAGCAGCAGGTTCACGCTCCAATATTTTTTGCGGGATATTATCTACTAATTTATTAAAACTTTCATCATCCAGCGTTTTGATAAATTGGGCAAACTCAGCTGCTTTTTTATTTTCAGGGAAATATTTTTGCTGCATTTTCACGATAGCCTTTAACATGGGCAGGTAAGGTTGCAAATCGGATGTAGTTGAGGCGGCTTCGCTATCGATCCATGCAACACCTACTTTGGCGACTGTATTTTTCTGTTCAAGCTCGGCCCGTAGTAACAGTTCAATGTCAAAGGCAAATTTCTTCTCGGTCATATCCGTAATAATTTTCTCGGCCATCTCTTTTTTAAAAGCTTTAAACCCACATTGTGTATCGATTATTTCGCTAAGGTTTGGAATCAACCGCTTCCATAAATAAATAAACAGTTTACCCCGAGCGTTACGCTTGCCTTCTTTAATTACAACAGAGTCTTCCTCCCGTCGAGAACCAATCGCGACAGATTTCTTTTTATTTAAAAGTGGATCGAGCAATAGGCCTGCCTGCCCCAAATGTGTCGAAAGGTCCGCATCGGTGTAAAAAACTATATGATTTTCCCCTCGAGTTCTTTGTATCGCGTCCCACATCCCGTAAATAATCGCCCCGCCCTTTTGGCTCTCCCCGGCGGATGCCAAAGGTTTGGTAATTGCCAGGTTTTGCCCGATGGCCTCTTCCAAAAAAAGGACTTTTACTTTGTCATCCAACTGCTCTTTTTTGATTATTTCCTGTGCTATCTTCCCGCTATTTTCGGGGCAACCGTCATCCACAACAACCAGCTCCCATTTAATATTGGGATGATCGCCAAATAATCCTTCAAGTTGCACGACTTTCTTCCGCAGAAAATCTTCCCCGTGCGGGTGTTCGTTTTTGATTTTGATACGGTTGTGTTCTTTATAAACGGCAAAAATTACCGATACGCTGATGTTATCTTTTATCTTCGCCACAATACGTTTTGATTTGGCAATTTTTAAGGCAAGTAAAATAAAAATCAGTGATTTATCATTTCTATTTATTAGCTCTTTTTCTACGTCGATAATTTTCTCTATTTCCGGGATAGTTTCTAATATTTGCCGGACAGTTTCCTCAATAAGGTGAAGATGACCGGCATTTGTCAGGTCAACATATTCCGGAAGGGAAGCAATAAGTTTATTTATCATTAAAAATCTCGTATTAAAGGTACATTTTTTTATAAACCATTATAATAGCAGTTAAGTAAGGTTTAATTTAAAAAATAATATTTTACAATCATACCAATCCCAAAAATTCCTATTGTGACCTGGTTTTAAAATCCTGTGACCTTCCAGGTCGGCAGACCTGGAAGGCCTTTCCTCGACCCGCCAAAAGACCTTCCGGGTTTTAAAAACCCGGAAGGTCTCCACTGCTGCTACCAAAGTCAATATTCTGTTTATCCGACATCCATCATTTTGAACAATCTTTTTTGGCCGTTGTATGCTTCTTCCATTAAATTGTAAAAAGCATTTTTAAACAGGATCTCAATTTATGCGTTTCAAAAAATATATACTTTTTCTTTTGATGTTTTCCTTTTCAGCGGCCCAAACCATCATGGGCCAAACGGATATCCTGCATCTGCACAAAAAGAAATTATGGCAAAACGCAGGCCGCTTAAACAAAGTAAACCAGACAAATTCAGCCACGGCAAATTATGATGCTATTTATTATAAATTAGAACTTGAAATCAGTTTTTCCCCAAATCTATTAACAGGCAAAGTTACCGGACACTTTAGAAATAAAATCAATGAACTAAAAACCCTTGTCCTCGATTTTGACGATGCCCTTACAATCTCGGCCATCTCCGGCCCGGTTAAAAGTTATACACATAGCGGACAGAAAATAACTATAGAATTAACCCGGACATTTTTAAAGGATGAGTTGATCGAACTGACCATAGAATATTCCGGCGTGCCCGATGCCGGAAGCAACCGTTGGTTTGTATTCGACCGGCTTCCCAATGGCGCTGATCATGTATGGACTTTAAGCGAACCATTTGGCGCAAAACAGTGGTGGCCATGCAAAGATTCGCCGGCAGACAAGGCCGACTCTGTAGATATTGTCGTCACTGTGCCCGATAATCAAATAGTGGCCTCCAACGGTACACTTATTTCGGATTCATTTTCTGGCGATGGCAAACGCACCTTTCACTGGCATGAGAAATATCCCATCGCCACATATCTCGTTTCGTTGGCCATTGCACCTTACACCCATTTTACGGATCAATATACCTTACCGGATAACAAAACCATGCTGCTCGATTATTATGTCTATCCCTCCGATGCACAGACAGCGATTTCCATTTTTCCAGATGTAAAAGATTATCTGGATGCCCTCTCTTTTTATTTTGGCCCCTACCCTTTTGCCGATGAAAAATACGGCATGGCGCAGTTTGGCTGGAGCGGCGGCATGGAGCATCAAACTATTTCCAGCATTGGCCGGGTTAGCCCTGATTGGGTATATTTATATGTGCATGAACTTGGGCATCAGTGGTTTGGCGATGCCTTGACTTGCGCCTCGTGGAGTGATATTTGGCTCAATGATGGCTTTGCATCTTACAGCGAAGCTTTATATGCCGAGTGGGCCGGATTTAATGGCTATCCTCCCGGGAATGTTGCATATCATGCCTATATGCAAACCCAGGCTTATTTTACTGACGGAACAATAAATATAAGTGATACAACCGATGCCGATAAAATTTTTGACCGGATTGTTTATGATAAAGGCTCATGGGTTCTGCACATGCTGCGCAGGGTTTTGGGCGATGCAGATTTTTTTAATGTACTGAAGACATATTCATCTCAATTGCAGTTTAAGTCGGTTTCTACAGGGGATTTTAAAATTATTTGCGAAGAAATATCGGGGAAAGCGTTAGATACCTTTTTTGATCAATGGCTTTATTATCCATTTTTTCCGCAATATATGTATAGTTGGGAAGAAACTGAAAGCGAATCAATACGTCCACGTATCGCCTTAAAAATAATACAAGAGCAAGCCGCGCCCATCTACGAAATGCCAATTGATATTCAAATTACATTTCCATCCGGGCAAGATTCGCTTGTTCAAGTTTTCAATTTTCAAAAGGAGCAGACCTATATTTTTGATTTGCCTCAAACACCGGTCAACGTAAAACTTGATCCCAACAAATGGATATTAAAAAACGCGAGGGATGAGTCTGCCGGCGCATACACCTCGGCGGTTAAAATAAAAAAAGTTTATCCCAACCCGGCAACAAAAGATGTAACCATTATTGTGCGATACTGGGAGCAGGGCAACCTCGATTTACGGGTTTATGATAATTTGGGCCGGGAAGTAAGCAAGCTAACTCCCTATTATGTTTCCTCCATTCACGACTATTATTATAAATGGGACCGTAAAAACAATAGCGGCAATCTTGTTTCATCCGGGATTTATTTTTTAAGACCGTACCTGAGTTCGGGCAAAAAAACAGATATACGCAAAATTATAATCTTGAAATAGCATTACATTTTAACTGCTTAAACCACCTTACAACTTTATCCATAGTTTTTTCCAGAACTGTTCTAAATAAAACTGTAAAAGGCATTCATTGTTGAGATTATTGGGATTTTATTTTAAACCCTAGCTTTATTAAAGGAAGCGATTAAAAATCACATTCAACAGATGGCATTTACAAGACCGCGAAGACATAAAAAAAAGCAATAATTCGCGAGTTCGTTTCTTAAACTGTCAATTAGCTGTGAACCCCTTTTTTATTTAGGCATTTCTAATTTTTTTTAAATGATTTGTTTTATTACCGCTTGAAAATATGGGGCTATGCCTGTATTTTTAGCCGCAATTAGAATAGAGCAAGTTTTACTTCTACAGATTACTTTCAAATTTCGGAGAAAAAATGTTTAAAAACATTCTGGGGATTCTTATCCTAATAATAATTTTTACATCCTGCCAAACAACACCCAAAAAAGCGCCGGAAACAACCACAATAGCTGTTCCCTCTACCTATACCGCCTATGTTGTGCGCGATAAAATTAACATGCGCAAAGCGGCAACGGCTCAATCCGAGAAAATAAAAACCGTAAATAATGGCGATGAAGTACAAGTACTGCAAAACAAAGATGGATGGTACCAGGTTATTACAACGGATGATGAAAAAGGGTGGATACGCAGCGATTTTGTAGGGACGCGTACTTTAAGCTACGCCCGGCTCGTAACCGATTTTGTGGAATCGGCCCGGGTGCAATACGAAACGGAATTTTTTATTGATCAGTCCAACCCGTATGCGGTTATTTACCTTGTATTGCCCAAAACCTACTACGATGACAAAGCTTCGGCCCGTGATTTTGCACAAGCGATCGGCTTAAAATACCAGGAAGCGGTTTATCCGGGGCGTGTTGAAATCCGTATTATGAACCCGGACAAGAAAAAACTTTTTACCCGGCGAACCTTAAGCCCAATCGGGCCCGTTGGTTTAAAAGCGCCTTTTATACGCTATGGCCGCCTGCATTCATTTAAGCGCATTAACGGCGATGAAATCAAAATTAATATTTTAGTTCCGACTGGTCTAAACCAGAATCAATTCTTAAAAATGGCCGAAGATATTTCCTCGCGCTATGGCGATAATATTTCCAAGATTGAAATTTATTTTGTGGAAAACTCTGGAGAAGGTATACGTTTTTTTGAGGAGGAAGATTACAGCCCATCTAATAAAAAAATCTGCCGCTTCTATTATATCGAAGATGCGCAGGGGATGGATTATAAAGCTGATTTTTGTGATTGATGCCTAAACACCTGGCATACACAGACATAGAATACTGATTGCAAATTCCGTATACTTTACAGGGATTTACAGTTGGGCATGTCGACGCACCGCCCCCGGTACAAGTCCTGAGGGTTGTCATGCTGAGCAGCCGTTTCCCAGACAGTCGAAGCATCCCCTCTGCAAAATCCGGTTTAGTTTACAAAAAGAAGGGGATTCTTCCCCGTCTAAAAACACGGGATTTCCAACAACAAAAATCGTTTCAGAATGACAATTAAGCTACCCTTGCGTTGATCAAGAACATCCCGCCCTCATTTTTTTCGCACCAAAAGGTAAATAAAAAACGGGCCGCCAAATAAGGCCGTAATGACCCCAACCGGTAACTCTGCCGGAGAAATTATCGTCCGTGCCACCGTATCGCAAAGTGTAAGAAACACGCCTCCGCCAATTAATGCCCCGCTAAAAACATATTTGTGGTCTGCGCCAAAAAGGAGACGGGTAATGTGCGGCACGACCAATCCAACAAAACCGATGGGCCCGGCAATGGCCACAATAAAACCAATTGTGATTGAACCAATCAAAAAGCTCATTTTTTGCAATCGATAAACTTCCACACCTTTGCTTAAAGCTACTTCATCGCCGGCCAGCAAAATATTGAAGGCTTTATAATTCTTAAAAAAATAGAAGAAAATTATAAGCAAAACGACCAGAAGGGAAAGTGTATAATCCCAGCCATTTACATCCAGCGAACCCATTAACCAGCGCACCATACGGAAGGTTTCTGTAAAATCGGCCATATAGTGCAGAAACAAATTAAAGGCCGAAAAGAAAAAACTGATGGCCACGCCGGAAAGAATAAGTGTGTACATGGAAATGCCGTCGTGTTTTTTTGAGATAGCATAAATGATGCCGATAGCCAGCAAACTGCCTGCAATGGAAAACAGGCCAACCGCCGTAAAAACAAAAAAGGAAAATGTAAGGCCCAGTTTTAAGGCCAGCACAGCGCCGAACGCCCCGCCCGATGAAACGCCCAAAGTATACGGTGTGGCCAAATCGTTGCGCAACAAGGCCTGGAAAACCGCGCCGATAAGTGAGAGCGCGCCACCCACAAAAAAAGCAAAAAGGACGCGCGGTAAACGTATATTGAAAAATATCTCGGCATCAAGGGATTCCGGGCTAATAAATACGCGTGAAAAATCCAGTTTTTGACTGCCGATAAAAGGCATGAAAGCAAAGATGATCACACTTACAAGAATAAATACGATAAAATTTCTATTTTTCAATGGGGAGTCTCATGATAATCAATTTTATAAACTAACCCGTCGTGTGAATTAGAATAGCATATTTTTTGATAATACTTGTAAAACTTTAAAAAGCAGGTCGTTCCTATAGAACTTTTACTAACATAGAAATCCATTATTTCTACAAATAGGCCATTCCTATTGGAATTTTTTATTTCGTCCTGTAAGGACATTCTATTTATAGTATAAAAATCCTAAAACTTTACAAGAAGCTCTATCGGAGCGGCCTTTTGTAAAAATTGAGTTGAAATTGTTTTGTTTCTATTTTTTCTAATTCGCACAACGGGTAAACTAATAAAATATAGCAATCCTTACAGAATAAAATTTGGGCTTAAACAACAATAAAGTTATTTTTATATTTTTTGTAAGATAGCCGACCTAAATTATTACAAGGAAACAAACATGCAAAATCGGAGAGAATTTTTCAAATCAAGCATCGCTGCCGCCAGCCTGATTGGTATCCCTTCCCTTTCCCGGGCCGTACCGCAAACCACAACGAAAACAATCTTGCCCCCTGCCCTAAAAAAAGGCGACACAATTGGATTAATTACACCTGGTTCGTCCCTGTTCGAGGCCGAACGCGTCTTGATTGAAGCGACCGAAAAAATGCATGGTCTGGGTTTTAAAGTGAAGCGCGGCAAAAATATTTTTAAACAAAAAGGCTATCTCGCCGGAACCGTGGAAGAACGCGTGAGCGATATTCATGATATGTTCCGCGATGACAAAGTTAAAGCGATCATCACCATCCGTGGCGGTTATGGCAGCGCACAACTGTTGCCCTATCTTGATTATGATTTGATCCGTAAACACCCAAAAATTTTGGTGGGCTACAGCGACATCACCGCTTTGCTGATTGGCATCCACCAGATGACAGGCCTGGTTACATTTCATGGCCCGGTGGCTGTATCCACGTTTACCGATTTCACAAAAAAATATTTTTATAAAGTGCTGATGTCGGCACAACCCGTAGGGGAAATTGAAGACGCGCCCTACGAAGAAAACCTGCAAAGCACTAGCCGCATTTACACACTCCGTGGCGGGAAAGCCCGGGGCAGGTTGATTGGTGGGAATATGACCTTGTTGCAAAGCACACTGGGCACACCGTACGAGTTTGACAGCGATGGGGCGCTCATCTTTTTTGAAGAAGTTGGCGAAGAGCCCTACGATATTGACCGTATGCTCAACCATTTTAAACAAGCCGGTAAGTTCGAAAAATGCAAGGGCGTGTTGTTTGACAAAATGCCAAGTGTAAAACCCTCCAGTGATGGCTCGGCCTTTAACAGAAATATCAGCTTGGAAGAAGTGTTAAAAATGTATTTTAAGGATTATAACTTCCCCGTTTGTTTGGGATTTTCCTTTGGGCACATCAAGCACAAACCAACTTTGCCGATTGGTGTAATGGCCGAGCTAAATGCCGACACCAAAAAGTTATCGATACTTGAAGCGGCTGTGAGAGAATCTTGAAACTAAATTTTGTATCTGCAATTTAACTGTGTAAATTTACAAGACCAGGCAATCAGTTTTCTCATTCCAAATCTCCGGATTTGGAATGAACTTGAATGAAACGTTGTTTCAGTATTTTTGATTTTAGGAATGGCCGGGTAAATTATTGGCTTAAGATTAACTAGCTGTTTTAGAAAAACAGGTTTATCCGGCTGAATTAAAAATTAAACAAAATTTTGAGGAAAATATGGAATTTTTAATTGTACCTTTTATCTTTGGCGCCGCTTTCCTTTTGCTGGGTATCGGCAAATTTATCGGTGGAAAAAATTTAAGCACAAGCTGCTCGTCCACCGCGCATATCCCCGGATTAGACCACGACGAGGACTCCTGCGATTGCAAAGCCAAAGATGTTGAGTTTTATATCGACAAGGACGATCCCGGTTTTGACCGTGTAGCGCAATTGGGTTATCCAAACCGTAAAAACCGCTTCATAGACAAGCTGGATTTTAAGCCCGATCGTTTTAAGTAAATTTTTACTATTTTTCCCGGATAGACGGCTCAACCTATCCGGGATTTTTTTTATCCGCAATCCGTTCTCCAAAGAGAGACAGATATCATCCGCCTCGTTTGATTTTTGTTATACATCTATGATTGTATATCCATAGTTTGTATTTATAATTTGTGAACCACTCAGTCCAACCTAACCCGATGGAAAATTATGTGCCCTTTTTTTAGTCGTACTAAAATAGTTTATACCTTTTTAATTTTATTCTTGTCGTTTAGCGCCACCCTTTTGGCCCAGCAAGAAGTAAACAATGTTTACCAAAAATGGAAAACAGACAAATCAAAACACAGTGTAGAGCTGGATGAATTTCGCGCCCTCTTAAAACGCGATGGCATCCCACCCATTTACAAACCAAAATTTTGGACAGAAAAAGAGGCCGGCACAACTTTTTTTGAGCACGAACCAGTGATTGCCGTGGAAATCAATGGCGCGGTGAGGGCTTATCCGCTTTCTATTTTGATGTTCCACGAAATTGTGAACGACAAGCTTGAAGGAACGCCGCTCATCGCCACTTTCTGCCCTTTGTGCAACGCCTCCGTTGTTTTTGACCGACGGCTCAATTTTAAGGGCAAAGATTATCTTTTCGATATAGGCGTTTCGGGTATGCTGCGTAATAGCGACATGGTGATGTGGGACCATCAAACCGAAACATGGTGGCAGCAATTTACCGGCGAAGGGCTTGTGGGCGAATTAACAGGCGCTGAGCTAACCATGCTCCCCTCGCAGGTAATTTCCGTAAAAGATTTTTTTATAAACTACCCCGAGGGAACAATCCTTTCTACAGAAAATGGTGTCCCCGGCGGCTATGGCCATAATCCTTATGTAAATTATGATGATCTTTCCAACGAAAAACCGCGGCTCTTTTTTGGCGATGTCGATAAGCGGCTACCGGCCATGGAGCGCATCATTAGCATTCCCTTTTCTGCTGTTGACCGAATTTACCCACTTTCAATAATTACAAAAAAGGGGGTAATAAATGATAGTGACGAGGAGAGGCAGATTGTTATCTTTTATCAGCAAGGAACGGTTTCTGTTTTAGACAAACGTGAAATAAAAGCGTCAAAAAAAGTGGGCACGGTAACTGTTTTTGATCCACGTTTAGATGATCGTATCCTCTCTTTCAAAAAGACCGATAAAGGTTTTATGGATGAACAAACAGGCTCAATCTGGTCCATAACCGGAAAGTGTACAAACGGAAAATTGAAGGGAAAGCAGTTGAAGAAAGTCAACCATGGCAATCATTTTTCCTTTGCCTGGTTTGCCTTTAAGCCAAATAGCGAAATTTATCAGGAAAAGTAATGGCATCAAACAAACTGCATATTGGCACCTCGGGCTGGTCGTACAAAGACTGGGTCGGGCCATTTTATCCGGCTGGCACAAAACAGGGAGATTATTTCCCTTATTTTACCGCGCACTATAAAACAGTTGAGATTGATTCAACTTTTTATGCCACGCCCCGCGTCTCACCAAAATTACGATGATTTTACCTACATCCGCCTGCTCGGAAACCGCAAACTTATCCCCGATGATTTTTCACATCGCAGGGTTGACCGCGCTAAAGATTTGGATTAGTGGCATGATTGGATCGAGAAATTTTTGCCTACTCCAATAATCGCTACGAGGGACATGCCCCGGCAATCATTAAAGAGCTGATGGAAAAGTTTTGATTTTGATGTAAGCTGCGGTTTTTCACCATACGATCTTTGGAATCTTTGAACGGATTCTGAATCAAGTTCAGAATGACGGGCTTACCGTCAACCTGATTTGTTTCAGGTTCCTAACTTCTCTCATCAAAAATATCTGCATTTTTACTCGTGAGATTCTGAAATAAATCCAGAATGACGGGCATGCGTCAACCTGAACTTGATTCAGGTTCCCTGCTTTTATCTTTAACATCTGGAATGCCCCAAAACAAAAAAAAGCGCCCCTAATAATTAAAGGCGCATAAGCAATTAAATAACCCGTTGTGTGAATTAGAAAGAATAGAAACAAAATAATTTCAACTAAACCTTTACAATAGGCCGCTCCGATGGAGCTTCTTTAAAACTATTGTGATTTTTATACTACAAATAGAACGTCCTTACAGGACGAAATAAAAAATTCCAGTAGGAATGATCTATTTGTAGAAAAAATGAATTTATATGTTAGTAAAAGTTCCATAGGAACAACCTGCTTTTTAAGTTTTACAGGTATTATCAACAAATGTGCTATTCAATTCAGACAACGGGTTAAATACTATTTTTACGATTCCTGTGCTTCCAACCAGCGTTCGGCATCGATGGCAGCCATACAACCACTCCCGGCCGCGGTGATCGCCTGACGGTAAACATGGTCCTGCACATCGCCACAGGCAAAAACACCCTCGATACTTGTATAGGTCGAATCCGGTTTGGTAATCAAATAACCGGTCTCGTCTTTTTCCATCATATCAAAGATTTGTGTATTGGGCACATGGCCAATTGCCATAAAAACACCGTCAATTTTCATCTCGTTGACATCACCTGTTTTTGTGTTTTTAACTTTTACGGCCGTTACATTTTCATCTCCGATTATTTCTTCGATTGTGCTGTTAAGCATTAACTCCACTTTGGGGTTTGCTTTGGCCTTGGCCACCATAATTTTGGAGGCACGGAACTCTTCGCGCCGGTGCATTAAGTAAACCTTGCTGGCAAATTTAGTCAAAAAATTAGCCTCTTCCATGGCCGAGTCGCCACCGCCAACCACAATAATTTCTTTGTCACGGAAAAAGAAACCATCACAGGTAGCACAAGCCGAAACACCGCGTCCCATTAAACGTGTCTCGGATTCCAGGCCTAAAAGTTTTGCCGAAGCACCCGTGGAAATAATAACGGCATCGGCCGTATACGTTTCAGATTCACCAAAAACGGTAAATGGCCGTTTGGAAAAATCCACCTTTTCTGCACGTTCAAATTTCGTAACTGCGCCAAAATTCTGGGCTTGCTTGCGCATATCTTCCATAAGCTGCGGCCCCATTATCCCGGTTGGGAAGCCCGGATAATTTTCCACATCGGTGGTTATTGTAAGCTGGCCTCCGGGCTGGTGGCCTTCTAAAACGAGTGGTTTCAAATCAGCACGCGCGGCATATATGGCTGCTGTTAGCCCGGCAGGCCCCGATCCTAAAACAAGTACATCATAATGATTATCAGACATTTCATTCTCCCTTTTTTTCATGAGATAAAATTAAATTTTTATTTAGGTGAGTAGATGATAAAATAATTTTTGGGTTACACAATATCTAATATAACCCAAGAGAACCAAATATGGAAACATGAAATAAGCTAAGTTTTACAAAAAACTTGTGTCCAAAAAGCATGCCCGTGCCGGCCATATCTAAATTAGCTAAGGCGAAACCACCCATTCATCATATTCCTGATTTTCAAATTTAGGATGTACAACCTCTTGTATGGCCAGCATAAGTGCGTTTAGTATACTTTTCTTTACAAAATATTTATGGACAACCAAGCTTATAGTCCGCACGGGCAACGGGCTTTTAAGTTGATGAAGATATTTTTTATCATTTTGTGGATAATCCAGGGTTGCCAAAAACGGCAATAAAGTAACGGCCTTATTTTTTTTAACAAAACGCATAAGGGTATCAATTGTACCCGATTGATAATCTAAATTCCATTTTACATCTCTTTTTTTTCTTAAATCACAAATGGTCTCTACCTGGGTCCTTAAACAATGTCCCTCATCCAAGAGCCACAACCGGTTACAATCAATCTCGTGTACATCAACCGGATTGCCCACCTCATGATACGCCCCGTCAAACAGAACAAAAGGTTCATTATATAAAGGCGATTCTTTTAAATCCGGATTATTTAACGGCGTTGACAAAATGCCAATATCAAGCTCCCTGTTCTCAAGGTCGGCAATAATTTTTGTTGTCGTAATTTCACTTATTGTAAAACGGATTTTAGGATATTGCCGGATAAAATCAATTAAAAAGAGGGGAAGCAGATAGGGCGCAACCGTCGGTATTACACCAATACGCAGCTCGCCACTTAACTCGCCTTTTAATTCGTTTACGACCTCAGATAAATTTGCCAGCTCTTTAACGATAATCCTAAGCTGTTGTAAAATCTTTTTTCCATCTTTTGTAAGGCTGATCGGCTTGGTGGCGCGGTCAAAAATAATCAAGCCCAATTCGTCTTCAAAGCGTGATACCATTGCGCTTAAGGTAGATTGCGTCACAAAACATTTTTCTGCGGCATGGCCAAAGTTCTGCAAATCGGCAACGGCTATTATGTATTCTATCTGGCGTGTGTTCATCGATTTTATCTATAACGGTATCGAAATTGTCGTTTTTATCAATGGAATATAGTGTGTATACTTTGCAATATCAAAATAAAGCTTAATTAAAAAAAAGGCTTTTTCGCTTCACAAAATGCAAAAAAACAAGTTAAGGCTAAAATAAATAATTTTAATACTTTCATAATAAAATAGAGGGCTAAATATGTCAGAAAAGAAAAAGATAACAACCAACAGCGGTTGCCCGGTAAACCATTATCAGGATTCACAATCTGTGGGTGAAAAAGGCCCGTTACTTTTACAGGATTTCTTCCTCCACGAAAAATTAGCACAGTTTAACAGAGAGCGTATCCCAGAACGCATTGTACACGCCAAGGGCACAGGCGCATACGGCAAATTTACAGTTACCCACGATATCAGCCGGTTTACCCGCGCCAAAATATTTTCGGAAATTGGTAAAGAGACAAAAGTATTTACACGCTTCTCCACAGTTGGGGGCGAAAAAGGCTCCGCCGATACCGAACGCGACCCACGAGGATTTGCCGTTAAATTTTATACGGAAGACGGCATCTGGGATTTGACCGGAAACAACACGCCCGTGTTCTTTATTAAAGACCCGAAAAAGTTCCCGGACTTCATCCATACCCAAAAGCGCGATCCAAAAACAAATTGCAAAAGCCCCACGATGGTCTGGGATTACTGGTCCTTAAACCCCGAAAGCCTGCACCAGGTTTTAATACTGATGTCCGACAGGGGCACACCCGATGGCTACAGGCACATGAACGGGTATGGCAGCCATACCTTCTCGTTGGTTAATAAAAACAATGAGCGCTTTTATGTAAAATTTCATTATAAAACGATGCAGGGAATTAAATCTTTTACAGATTCTCAGGCGGAAGAACTTAAAGGGAAGGACCCGGATTATGCCCAACGGGATTTAGTTGAAGCAATTGAACGCGGCGATTTTCCAAAATATGCCTTAAAAATTCAGGTTATGACTTTGGAACAAGCAGCTACATTTCGCTGGAACCCATTTGATTTAACAAAAGTTTGGCCACATGCGGACTTCCCCCTTATGGATGTTGGCATAATCGAGCTAAACAAAATTCCTGATAATTATTTTCAGGATGTTGAGCAAGCTGCTTTTGCACCGTCCAATGTGGTTGACGGGATTGGTTTCTCCCCAGACAAAATGCTTCAGGGCCGTTTGCTTGCCTACCCGGACGCCCATCGTTACAGGATTGGCGTAAATTTTGAATCCTTGCCCGTAAACAAATGCCCTTATTCGGTTCATAACTATCACCGGGATGGCGCCATGCGGTCCGATGGCAATGGTGGAAGTTCTCCCAATTATTTTCCAAATAGTTTTGACGGTGGCTACGAAGATGAGAAATATACAGGCCTGGCCTACGATCTGGACAGCAACCGGGTTGCATATTACGACCGTAACGCCAATGATGACGACCATTACACCCAACCGGGCGAATTGTTCGAAAAAACCATGAATGCCCGGGAAAAAGAAAATACAATCAACAATATTATTGGGGCAATGCGTGGTATAAGCGGGCCAAAAAAAGACGAAATAATCAACCGGCAGCTTTGCCACTGGTTCCGCGCAAGTACGCAATTAGGGATGGGCATTGCCAAAGGGCTTGGTGTTGATGTATCAGAAATCCAGAAACAACTTGAAAAATAAGGTGTGTCTTGTTTGTTTTGGCTGTGCATAGTTTTAATACTCAAATCTGTGCGCAGCCTTTTTTAAAAACTTTCTTCGATTTACTTCCCGCCCCCTAAAACTTTAAGTGTAAAATTCACCAGATTTTCATAAATTTACACATTGTTCAATTAATAACATTTAAAATGACCATAAAGTACGGCAAATATGAAATAGATCAGGGCCTGTTTTTAGCGCCCATGGAAGATGTGAGTGATTATCCTTTTCGCATGATCTGTAAAAAGCTGGGCGCGGATGTGATGTACTCGGAGTTTATCAGCTCGGAAGCATTGATCCGTGATGCTGAAAAAGCTTTTAAGAAAATGACCATTAAACCAGAAGAGCATCCCATCGGCATCCAGATTTATGGCAACCGTATCGAAGCAATGGTTGAGGCCGCGCAGATCGCCGAAGAAAAAGGGCCTGATTTTATCGATATAAATTTTGGCTGCCCGGTAAAAAAAGTCGCCCTAAAAGGTGCCGGTTCCGGGCTGTTGCAAGACATCCCTAAAATGATAAAAATGTGCGAGGCCGTCGTACGCGCAACCGAACTCCCGGTAACCGCCAAAACCCGCCTGGGCTGGGATGCGGAAAATATCCAGATTACAGAGATCGCCAAACAGATGGAAGGTGTCGGGATCGAAGCGCTGGCCATTCATGGCAGGACGCGGGCACAGCAGTATAAAGGCGAGGCGGATTGGGAATGGATCGCCAAAACAAAACAGGCCGTCAACATCCCTATTATTGGAAATGGTGACATAATAGAACCACAGCAAGCGATTGAATATTTGGATAAATATGGTGTGGATGCTGTAATGATCGGCCGAGGCGCAATTCATAATCCCTGGATTTTTAGGGATGCTAAAATTTACCGTGAAACAGGCATTGTACCGGAACTGCCGACCATCGAGGAACGCGTAAATATTTTAAAACAGCATTATCTATATAATGTAGAATACAAAGGTGAAAAACGCGGGGTTAAAGAGATGCGTAAACATGTGAGCGGCTATCTGAAGGGGCTGCCGCATATTGCCAAATTCCGGGCACGCATGGTACGGATTGACACCCTGGACGAGATAATCGAAATGCTTGAAATGTTAAAGGCCACGCCGCATATAAAAGATTTAATCGCCCGAATTGATAAAGAAGATAACGAAGCATTGAAGATGACCTGTTCTACCGAAGGTGATATCTGTTAGAATATTTGTAGATCATTCAGGTGTGTTAATCCTGGATGGTCTCTTAAAAAAATTTAACCGGAGAGTAAAATGAAACCAAACGAAACGCGGCTGTTTTTAGACCGATTTTTAAATTATGTAAAAATTGATACACAGTCCGACCCAAAATCAACAACTTATCCCAGCACAGAAAAGCAGCTTAACCTGTCCCGTAAATTGCATGAGGAGCTGCACGAATTAAATCTTGAAGAAATTGAACTGACAAAAGACGGCTACGTAATGGCCACCCTGCCCTCCAATGTTGCGCATAATGTGCCGGTTGTTGGCCTGATCGCCCATGTGGACACGGCGCCGGATGTAACGGGCGAAAACATAAACCCGGTCATCCATAAAAATTATGATGGCAAAGATATTATTCTTCCTAAAGATAATTCTGTGGTTATTTCACCCTCAGACAATCCCGATTTAAAAGGGATGGTTGGCTACGACATTATCACCACCGATGGCACCACTTTGCTGGGCGCGGATAATAAAGCCGGCGTTGCCGAAATTATGGGCGCATTGCAATATTTGAAGGAAAACCGGGATATTAAACATGGCAAAATTCGCATTGGTTTTACGGTGGATGAGGAAATTGGGCGTGGCGTGGATTTTTTTGATGTTGCACATTTTGGGGCCGATGTGGCCTACACCATCGATGGCGGCCCAGCAGGTGAGGTAGAGGATGAAACCTTTTGCGCCGATTCCGCGACGGTGAAAATTTTTGGCATAAACGTCCATCCCGGATATGCCAAAAATAAGATGATCAACGGCTTAAAAATTGCGGCCGACTTGATTGAGCAGCTTCCCAAAGATTCACTTTCGCCCGAGACAACGGAGGGGCGTGAAGGTTATTTGCACCCAAACACCATCAACGGCAATGTGGAAAATTTAACCATCGATTTTATTGTACGCGATTTTACCATCGATGGCATCAAGGAAAAAAAGAACTTTTTACAAGGCATCGTGGATAAGCTCAATACAAAATATGCCCCGGCCAAAATTGAGGTGGAGTTTAAGGAGCAATACCGCAACATGAAGTACCACATCGATCAGCACCCCAAAGTGATGGAAAATGCCATGGAAGCCATCACCCGTAGCGGGCTTAAGGCCAAGCATGGATTGATCCGCGGAGGCACAGATGGTGCGCGTCTTTCGTACATGGGCTTGCCAACGCCAAATATTTTTACAGGCGGGCACAATTTCCACAGTAAAAAAGAATGGGTTGCCATTCAGGATATGCAAAAAACCGTGGAGACCATTGTAAACCTGGTACAAATATGGGCGGAAAAATAAAGATTGATGAGTGAAAGATTTTTAGATTTAAAAATGAAGGCCTGGTTTAATAATCTTGGAGTTTACAATTCCAGAGGGATATTTTTTCATAGTTCAAGTTAAAGATTATATGTGGCTTTAACATTAATATATTAGGAATAAAAATGATACCAAAATCGATTGAACAAATTAGCGATCAGGCCATTGCCATTAAATGGGACGATGGTTCGGAAAGTGTTTTTTTTGCAGAAAAAGTGCGCGGCGCCTGCCCATGCGCAACCTGCAAAGAAGAGAATGAGAACAAGCCCAAGGCCAATCCTTTTAAGATTTTAAAAGCCAATCCCAATGATGTTGTTTTTAGGAGTTGGGAAATGGTGGGCCGCTATGCCGTACGGTTTTCTTTTAGCGATGGCCATGATGCGGGGATTTTCACTTTTGAATATTTAAAGGAAATTGGGGAGTAGGGGTTTGATATTTTGGGTAACCATATCTTTATATTAATATAACTTTCTGTCTTGTCCTGATTATATTTACAGAATTTAGTAAACTTGTAAATATAAAACAAAGGAGCCCCCATGTCAGCACAAGCGATAAGCTATCGGTATAGCGAAGCCTTCAAGCAGAAAGTAATAGGTGAAATAGAAAGCGGT
>JAJRVW010000046.1 GCA_024277115.1 Calditrichota bacterium | reverse complement strand
CTTTTTGTTCTCACGAATTTGAAACGTTCAATTCATTAATTCAATGGAAAAGACATTGCTCCAGCTTCCGAATAACACCACAAGACAATTTTTTCTGTTCTCATGTTGTCAGTCTCACAGATCCCCTTCCCTGCGGGCAGGAAAGGGTTGTCCCGATCGCAAGATCGGGAGCGGGATGGGTATTTTAAAACCCATCCCCCACCCCTCTTCCCTAAAACTTTAGGGAAAGGGGCTTAAATTTTATTCAAAACAACGCATCTATTTTTGTTTATTTTCTATACTTTCTGGATCAGCCCGGGAATAAGGAGTTTTATTGTTTGCATCCCAGGGTTTCCATTTTTTAAAGGCCTAAACTTAACACACATTGAAGAAAAAATAAAAAATATTTAACCAGACGGAGAAAAAAATCATTAAAACCGGGCTTTAATTTAACACAATACGCAAGGTATTCTTTTTCAATACGATTTTACCACTTTGTTCGGCCTGTAGCTTTAACCGCGCGCCGTTTAAACGGAGCGTTTGAAAGCGTTTTTCCACCGAAGTTTGCAGATCGATCCTGACTGTATCTGCCAATACCGTGGGCGAATCGGCGCAATAAAAGATCACCTTTTTTCGTCGTTTTTTCCAGTCGTTTTGTTCAAATACCGCGCAATCTTTTAGCTCCAGTTCAAAGCGGGAACCGGTCAGGGATTTTAAGGCGTACAGGTTGTAATGCAGGGCCAGTTGTTTTTTGCCGTTTTCCACCAGCCATTTTTTATCTTTTGTGGAACGAAAACGCTGCAAGCCGTTGCTGGACACCTCGACTTCGACGCACAGCCCCTGTTGTTGATTAAATTTCTCCAGGGCCTGTCGGTATTCGCTCAAATAGTGTTCTGTTAATTGGCGGGCCGCCTGTTCGATTTTTGCGTAATGGAATTCCGCACGGGCCTGCGAAAGGAGCTGTGGAAAGGTGGCGCTGTCCATTTTAAAGAACTGCTTTAGCAAACCGGAAAAGGACACGCGGCTGCCCGCGGCCTGAAATTTCATTTTCCAGTCGATTCCCAGCCGATCCAGTAGAAATCCCAGCGCAGCGCCCACGGGATAGATGCGGTTGCGCGGCATGTCGCCCGGCGCCACGGCCAGCCCGCTTAAACGGTCGTACATATCGTTTAGCAGCAGCTGTTCAATGGTCATGCCGGACAGCTCGTTTTTAAGTTCTTTGAACAGGTCATTTTGAATGCGCGTGGTGTCCAGATTCAAAAAGCATTCCATGGCTTTCATTTCCACATATCTGGCCGTGCCTTCGTTGATTTCCTGCCCCTGTTCGTATTTTTTAACGAAAGGGGGCGCCTGTCGCCAGCGGTATTCCCGGACGGCCACAAATTGTCGGGCCAGGTTTTTTAACCGCTGGTGTTGACCGTTGAACATAGCGGTGATGGCCTGGCGTAAAATGTGCATCTCCAGCGAAGCCAGCGCCGTATTTGGCACGGACAGGATGGGATACCATTCTTCCCGGGCCCAGGGAATTTCGCCAAAGTGGTCGTGTTGAAATTGATGAAAGCCTTCGTGGATGGTGGAACCAAGCAGCATAAAGGCCGGGCGCTCCGCGCTAAAAAGCAATGTTTCTGGCAGGCCCATGGCAAAGGTAACCACGGAATCGATGCACACATTAGAGGCAAACTGCCCGACAAGATCATCGTAACCCCCGTAATGGATGAAAGCCCGGTTCGGCAGCGCCGGCCAGTCCTCCGGATAGGGCTCAAATTGCGCCGGCGCCCTCCGACCGTTTAAATACAGAACAAAGGCCTGCGGCCAGTATGCAATGTACGGCTGGCTGGAAAGGTCGTACCCGGGCCAGATCGTTTTCGCGCACTGTTCAAATGTAAAGTGGATGCTTGTAACGACTTTGAGAAGGATTAATTTTTTTTCTGAAAGTTTTGGTTTACTCAAAACAAGTGAATTGAAAAAAAATATCAAAGAAATAATTGCCGGAAAAATAGTTTTGCTCAAAAATGCTATTTTTTTCACGGCGAGCCTCCTGAGGGCATTATTTAAATCCCGATGTGTTGGTTTCAGTAGCTGACCAGCCGCGCGCGCATTAATCGGGGCGAAACCGATCCGCCGCACGCAGGGTCAACCACCACGGATTTTCTTCTCCATCATCACGACCTCTCAGCTTTCACTTCCTGCACTCCTTCATCAAATGTGATGACAGGCCGGTATCCCATATCATTCTGGATTTTTTGTATCCTGTATCGCCTGGGAAGTGCAATAAAATCCAGCTGAAAACGAGATAATGGGGGGATGCCGGGAAGACGCAGTACACGCCACATTCCTTCCACCAGCCGGGCTACGGGACGCAGCAGCCACGATGGTGCGCTGCGTTCGGGAGGCGTCACCCCGCGGGCCGTCAGCAAAGCCGTCAGAAATTCTTTTACAGGACGTGGATGGTTATCGGTAACGAAGTAGATTTCCCGATCCCTGCCTTTTGCCATGGCAAGCACGATGGCCTCGACCAGGTTCTCCACATGGACCATTTCCATGGGTACCCTTCCGCCATCAACCCACATAAATTGGCCGGTCTTCACTTTTTCGATAACTTTGTTTAGTTGCTTATCTTCCTTTCCCCAGATGTAAGGAGGTCGCAAAATCACACAATGGGTGGGTGAAGTGGAACGGCGTAGCTTGATTTCGGCCAACTTTTTGGCCTTGCCATAAAAAGAATTGGGTTCGTCCGGGTAGGGATGCGTTTCATCAATGTCCAGCAAAGCCCCGTTGCCCTGCAAAACCGATTCTGAACTAATATAGATAAAACGCTTCACCCCCTGCTCGCCACAAACCCGTAAGAGTTGCTCTGTGGCCAGGGTAATTTGCGTATAGAAGTCCTCCCACTTACCCCATACTTCCACTGGCGCAGCCAGGTGGATAACTACATCCTGTCCCGCCAGAGCGGATGCCCACTCGGCTATATTTTCTAACGAGCCGCGCGCGATTGCCGCCCCCATTTCCTCCAACAATCGATCTTTTGCTGGCAGGCGGGAAAGCGCCGTCACACGATGTTTTTCTTTCGTTAGTCTCTTAAGCAAACGTTTACCGACGAATCCGCTGGCTCCGGTAACAAAAATATTCAACGGCACTCCTTTTTACGTTTATTGTTTGAGCTAATCGTATTTGCCACGCGCTAAAAATTTTCACTTGGCAAAAACGTTCTCACTGGACGATTCACGCCCCACCTGTCTGGCTGACCTGACGGGTGTGGCAAATTCCGTGTTAAGCGTCTTGTTAGGCGATCTTAATTTTTCCATTTTTTTTCTTTAATAAGGCGAAGTGCAAGTTCAAATCCAGTATATGCAAGTTCAATCTGTTCTTTAAATATTTCGGGTAAACTAAACTTAAGTTTTGCTTTCTCTACCTGATCTTCACCTTTTGCAAGAATTATATTAAAATAATGTCCCGTAACTATAGACTGATTATGGGCATCTTCATTCCTTTTTAATATTAGATTACGAATTTTATTCGTATAAATTTCTTCTAATTGCTGGAAATATTTTGAATCTCTACAATTTTTTGGAAAATTGGAAATAACACGGCCTATGTAAACACTATTATCAGGTAATCCTGTATTAAAAAAACAGTTTAATAAATCACCTATGCGGTCCCAAAAATTGTATACAGTAGAATGAAGAACACTTGAATATGAAAGATAGCGCGCATCATACCAATTTTGAAAATACGTACCGTTTTCTTTTGCTGGATCATTAATAAATGGTCTGAATAAAAACAGTAGTAAAGTAAAATGAACTAGATCATTACTTAAAAAGGAAAAGTCATCATATAAAAATAGGCGTGGTTTTTTAATACTTATTGAATTATCAGTTATCTCGCTATAAAAAGTTAAAGGATGCTTGTTGTCAAATTTAATATCACTGATATGCTGGATGCCTTCATTTTTCATAATATCATTAAGTCGATAAAATAAATTATCAAGAATATATTTATCATTCATTGGAGATATCCTTGTGAATTCAAATATTTTGAATTACTTATGACACCTAGTGATTAAGCTAACTGGATTTGCCGCGCGCCAAAAAACTTTCACTTAGTAATAACTTTCTCACAGGCCAAATTCATCGCCCGCGTGGCAAATTCCGTGTTGAGCGATTTGTTAGGTTAATCTACTTTTATTTAGGGCTTCCTTAAAAAATCAGCTTATATTATAAAACACCTGAATTTTTCACAGCCGGCCTGAGCAAATTTTTGAATATTATTAGCTTTAAAATAGCTTTTTGGAAAATAGACAAAAATATTTCCCGTAAAAAT
>JAJRVW010000045.1 GCA_024277115.1 Calditrichota bacterium | reverse complement strand
TTTCTTTCACTAATCCTATATTTTGATTTTCTCTTTTTGCCATGTTTTTTCCTTTGTTTTTTTGGTCAAACTAAATTTAGGAAGGACATGGCAATTTTTCACATATTTGCCTTTTTACACAAATTTAAGGACGCAATCAATGTCAATAAAATTTTATCAGTTTCATCTTTAATACTTATAGCAGCACTCATTTCAGTTTTAATATTTGCCATAAGGATATTTTCAAAATTAACTTTTAGTTCTTTTCATCTTGTTAGAGATTCAGAAGAACGGGCGCAATTGACAAATGTATATATTTCATTGATTGAATCTGGAAAACTAAAAGATAGTGATGCAATAAAAACTATTGTTGAGTCGTTATTTGCAAGATCGGACACAGGATTATTATCAGGTAGTGGATCACCAACTTATCCTGGTTTATTAGGGTTAATTGAAAGGTTAAAAATTAAATGACCGCTATAAACCACCATTTTATTTCACAGTGCTACTTAAAGAGATTCACAAGGGGAGGGACTAAAAAATCTCTTTTGACAGTTCTCGGTTTTAAAGAAGAAAGAATATTTGAGACACGTCCAAGGAATGTATGTAGTAAACGTGATTTTAATAGAATTGGTATAGATGGACGCGTTTTGTAATATTTTTATTGGCAATCTGGCAGACAAATTACCATGGATTAAAATTGGTTTAAATCCATATAACGATTTATAAAATCATTATTCCTACCGATAGCCTATTTAGATTTAAATAATTATTACAGGAGTGAAACGTGAGATCACTAATTATTGAAGATACCGCTGTTATCTATAGAATTGTCCAGCATATTTTAGCTGAATTTGGTGAGAGTGATATCGCTGAGGATGGCTTAAAAGCTATAAAAAAAGTTAAACTCTCTATGAACGAGAATAATTATTATGATCTTATTCTGCTTGATATAATGATTCCTGAAATAAACGGTTTAGATGTTTTGTCAAATATCCGTAATCTCGAAAAAATACATTCAGATTTAAAACCGGCAAAAATTATTATTTTAACTTCATTGAGCGAGCCAAAATATATTAAGGCCGGGATGGCAAGAGGTTGTGATAGTTATTTGCTCAAACCTGTCGATAAATACAAATTGATTGGCGAGCTTAAGAAATTAAATTTAACTGAACCTGCCAATGCAAAGGCTTAAAACTAATTTGCAACGATATTAACAAGTTTCCCTGGAACAACAATTATTTTACAGATATTTTTACCTTCAAGTAATGCCGGGATCCGGCCAAATTGCAGTACTTTTTTTTCAATTTCTTCTTTAGAAATATTTTTTGACGTTAATATTTTTTCACGGATTTTACCATTTATTTGAACCACCCACTCCACTTCATCAACTTGTAAATAAGCCTCATTAAAAGTTGGCCACTTTTGCTCTGCCACCGTTCTATCAAAATTTAATTTTGTCCAGAGTTCCTCAGAAAGATGTGGTGCAAATGGGTTTAAGAGAATAACAAAATCCTGGATAAGTTTTTTAGGGATGGTGTTCCATTTATAAGCCTCGTTAATAAAAATCATCATGGCGGAAATAGCCGTATTGAAACGCATTGCTTCAATATCTTCTGTAACTTTTTTTATGGCTTTATGCAATTCTCTTAATTGATTTTTAGAAACTTCATCATCGTTGACTTTTTCTAATACCGCCCCACTCTCCTCTTTAATTAACAAGCGCCAAATCCTGTTAAGAAAACGGTTGACACCTTCAACACCTGTCATGCTCCATGGCTTCATGGCTTCAAGCGGTCCCATAAACATTTCATACAGTCTTAAAGAATCTGCACCGTAGTTGGTAATAATATCATCCGGGTTTATTACATTTCCCCGGCTTTTGCTCATTTTAAAAGAACGGGCATCAACACGAATTTTTGTGTTATCCTTTAAGATAAAATAATCCCCGGATTTTGTAATGTCGTCTTCATTAATTTGTGTGCCAACAATTCCTTTTTTATCTAACTCCTCCTGGCTCAGACCATTGCACGATTCTGCCGAGATGGGTTCACCAGATGCATTTTTATAAAGCGTATACTCTGTTTCGCCTAAAATCATTCCCTGGTGCACAAGTTGTTGGAATGGTTCTTTGGTCGAGACTATGCCAAGGTCAAACAAAACCTTGTGCCAAAAGCGTGCATATAAAAGGTGTAGAACCGAATGTTCAGCGCCACCAACATATAAATCAACCGACATCCAGTATTTTTCTTTTTGGCCATCTACGAGCTGATTGGAATTTTTGGGATCAATATAGCGTAAATAATACCAGCATGATCCGGCCCATTGTGGCATTGTATTAAATTCCCTGGTGTAAATCACACCATCTTTTTCTACATATTTCCAACTCTCCGGCGCTCGTGATAGTGGCGGTTTGGGATTGGTGTCATCATCTGCGACAGGCTGCGGTTTAAAATCTTCCATTTCCGGTAATGTAACAGGAAGTTCGTTTTCATCAACTGTTGTTGAATTGCCATTTTTATCATGAAGTATTGGAAACGGTTCTCCCCAATAACGTTGACGGCTAAAAAGCCAATCGCGTAATTTAAAATTTGTTTTACCTTCGCCAAATTTGTTTTCTTCTAAAAAAGAAATCATTTTTGCCTTGGCTTCTTTCACATGCAGGCCATTTAAAAATCCGCTATTTATGGCCGGGCCATCGCCTGTATAAGCTTTACCTTCAAAATTAGATGGCACCTCTACGGTTCGGATTATGGGTAAATTATACGTTTCTGCAAATTCCCAATCACGTTCATCCTGCCCTGGTACGGCCATAATTGCACCTGTCCCATAAGACATCAAAACATAATCCGCAATCCAGATTGGAATGGCTTTTTTATTTACGGGATTGATGGCGAATGCGCCTGTAAAAGCGCCCGATTTTGTTTTTGCCAGTTCCGTACGCTCAAGATCACTTTTGGACTGGGTTTGCTTGATATAAGCATTAACACTTTCTTTATTATCGGTGTTTGTAATTACCGGGACCAGCGGATGCTCCGGGGCAAGAACCATATAAGTGGCCCCAAATAAAGTATCTGGCCGGGTCGTAAAAACCCTAATGGTTTCATCTATATTTTCTATATGGAAATCAACCTCAGCCCCTTTTGATTTGCCGATCCAGTTGCGCTGCATTTCCTTGGTACTCTCTGGCCAGTCCAGGCCTTCCAAATCTTCCAGAAGGCGATCAGCATAGGCTGTAATTTTTAACATCCATTGGCGCATAGGCCGTCTGTATACAGGATGGCCACCCCGCTCACTTTTCCCGTCAATCACTTCCTCGTTGGCCAATACGGTTCCTAACACCGGGCACCAGTTCACAGGCACATCGGCTAAATAGGCCAACCCTTTTTTATATAATTGTATGAATATCCATTGTGTCCATTTGTAATAATCAGGATCAGTTGTATCTACTTCGCGGTCCCAATCATAAGAAAAACCTATGGATTTTAATTGCTCGCGAAAACGATTTATATTTTTTTCTGTCGTAACCTTAGGGTGCGTTCCTGTTTCGATTGCATATTGCTCAGCCGGCAGGCCAAAGGCATCCCAGCCCATCGGATGTAAAACATTGAACCCTTTAAGCCTTTTATATCGGGCAATAATATCAGTGGCGGTATAGCCCTCTGGATGGCCTACATGAAGTCCCGAACCGCTTGGGTATGGATACATATCCAAAACATAAAATTTTGGTTTGCTGGGATCAGGGTTTTCAGGTGTTTGGAACGTTTTATTTTCATCCCAATATTTTTGCCATTTTTTTTCGATTTTTATAAAAGGGTACGCCATTTTTTTCCTTGGATATGCATTCAAATATTTATTAACAGAGCCTTTAATTTAGGGATATAGTTTTATTTATTCAAGAAATGGATTTTGTTATTATTGATTTAAAATCACATCTGTTTTAAATAAAAAACAGCGATGGGAAAAAAGTGTGGTTATCCAAAATATTTATTGAAACAAATAATGTGAAGGTGGCAAATATTTTATTTATCGGATTTGTAGAAAAATGTAAAAAAGAAGAGGCGCCGTGAGTATCGATAAAAAATTAACCCAATCATTATTTAACCATTTAATGCCCGAGATTAGTTTATTTTGAATGTGATTGGCTGTGAACTGTCTTTCTGTAATTTGACCCGTTTCATCTTCAAGATATTGTGCCTGAAACGTGGCACCCAGAAAACTATCCACAAAAGATGCGAAAAAACCAGCAAACATAACAGACAGCAAAGTGGGTGTATTTTGATAAATTGGATAACCAGGAATAATAATAGTAGAGGCAATGAGCAAACTGCCTGCTAATGCGGCAAATGAACCTATAACTGAAATCCCGCCAGAGCGCCCTTTTTCCACCGGTTTAAATGTCGTGATCAGTCTTGGGTTTTTCCTGTTAAATACGCCCAACTCTGTTGCCCACGTATCTGCATTTGCCGCTGCAATGCTGGAAAGATAGAGATAGAAAACTAACTCGGTACCCCAAAAAAAGTAAAGTATGGCCCAAGCCGAAGCTATACCGCCATTTGCAAATACCTGCTTAGCATCTCGTTTCTCAGATTTTTCATAAAGAAGTTTAAACGTATTCTTTAAATTTTTACCTACCCTGCTTAAAATATTTGAGGATATAAAAAAAACAAGTAACGGGAAAGTAAAAAACCACCCGCCAAAGCCAAAAACTAAGATGGCCATGAGTGCCGTGGCAAAAGATCCGTCTAATGTAAGCAGCTTTAATTTATATGAGGTAATGCCGAAAAGCAGGGCAAATACAGAAGCATTTATAAATTGATCTTGAAAAGCAACTTCTCCGGCAATAAAAATATATAAAATTAGAACAGAGCTAAGCGTAACCGAGATATTATCAGAGCCTTTTGCAGATATGGACTCTGCAATCGATAAAGGATAAAAAATTGTACCATACGTCTTGCGCTCACTCTCCATAGCAGGCATAAGATTGAATTTCTGAATTACATAATTTAGGATTGTGAATAGTCCTGAAAGAAAAATAATGGGTTGTGGTGTGTCGATATTTAGTGAAAAAATCACAACCAACAGGCCAACGGCAATATGAATAAATTTACGGGAAAACTCCTTTTTAAGATTAAATTTACGGCTTATTATTTCCGCTGATCCCATAAGGATAATTAACGAAACAAAAAAATAAAGGACGGTTAGCCATTGGGATGTGGTTGACGGAATGTAATTAAATATATTCATTTTATGTTTGTAAACGCCCTTTTAAATTTTCAGGATCAGTAATCTTTATTTCTTTCCTTAAGGCTACAAATAGTTTGTTCCTCCGGAACTGAAGAATTGAAGATTCTTTTTACTTTGGAGAATGTAGACGTAATAAGGCATAAAAGAAGCAGAGGAAAAGTTAAAAAATTGTCGGGGTGAGAGGATTCGAACCTCCGGCCTCACCGTCCCGAACGGTGCGCCCCGCCGTTTCTGTCTGGCGGGGCCACACCCTCTTTAATCAATTTTTTAAAAGCATTCCCGCCTTTATATGCTTTAATTTGTTTTTCTCTTAAAAGCGCCTCTTTTTTATTTTCAAAAGTTTCAGCGTGAACAATTTTAAAAGGTATTCTGTTTTTCGTTGACCGTTGTAAACCGGCATTATGGTACGCAAGTCGGTTAGAAACGTCGGACGTAGAACCGATATAAAACTTATTGTCTTTTTTACTTTGAAGAATGTAGACATAATAAGGCATAGAGAGGGATAAAGAAAAGTTAAAAATTGTCGGGGTGAGAGGATTCGAACCTCCGGCCTCACCGTCCCGAACGGTGCGCGCTACCGGGCTGCGCCACACCCCGAACAAGTTTCTAATTTAAATACTTAATATTCGTAAATCAACCCGATGTTTTGGCAAACCACAATGAAATAAGCAAACCTATCGTGAGGGAAAATAGGGCGCCCAATCCATTTAAAGTTAACTCAAAACCGGGATAAATCTGGTAAAACGAACCTATAATTAACCCCAAAATAGCGTACATGGTTATAGCGGGATAATGTTTTAGCGCCCAACTCATAAATCGTGAAAAGCCAAGGATGCCAATGACTACACCCACGCCGAGCGAACCAAGGATTAATCCACGCGAAATAACTTCACTTGAAATTCCTGTTGTTAAAATCAAATTAGTAAGCCCGCTTAATGCGCCTAAAACAGTCCAATAAACGCCAAGTAATATTAGTAGAAAAGAGCCGCTTACCCCCGGGATTATCATTGCAGAGGCGGCAATGATACCACAGAAGAGAAAGTATGCAAAGTCCCATAAGGTATAATTTGAGAATTCACTGGCTACATGTGCAGTTTCAGCAGAACCAGAACCGGATTGGAGCATCGCCAAAATGATGACAGCGCCCATCCCGATTAGGAAAGATACTACCCGGCTTGTACTCATTTTCATATCATCATGTGATTTTAATACAACGGGAATGCTCCCAAGAATAAGTCCCATAAAAAAATAAACTGTGATCAACGGATAGTTTTCAAAGCTCCAGGAGAGCAATCCTGCTAAACCAACAACGGCAATAAGTGAACCGCCAAAGAGTACCGCGAGGTATAAAATATATTTCCAGCGTTTGGTCTTATCGGTTATAAAGTTGCCAAGGGCCTCCATCAGGTCTTCATAAATCCCGAAGACAACGGCAATTGTTCCCCCACTTACGCCCGGAATTATATTTGCCACACCCATTGCCATACCTACAAAAAATAATCTTATATAATACAACATGTTCATCGTTTAAATCCTTACATTTTATTTAATATTTATCCAAAGAGCAGCTTTTTTATTGCCAACCATACTGCCCTATTAATGGGACAAATGATAATTTTTCAATTTCGATTTTTGTATAAGACGCGCCTTCACGGATGTACATGGTAAGCATTTGTTCGTCTTTTGAGCCAACAGGAATAAGTAACTTACCACCCTCTTTTAACTGGGATAATAACGTTTCCGGCGAAACAGGCGCACCGGCGGTTACGATAATGCCATCAAAAGGTGCATAAGTTTGCCACCCCATAGTTCCATCGCCAATACGCAAGGCAAAATGATATTTTAACTCATTTAATACCGCCTCTGCTTTTTTACCCAAAGCAGAGATGCGTTCTATGGTGAAAACCTGTAAACCCATCTGGCAAAGTACAGCCGCCTGATAGCCGGAACCGGTGCCTATCTCCAGCACCCTGCTCCCTTTATCCAGGCTTAGTGCCTGCGACATAACCGCGACTGTGTAGGGATGAGATATGGTTTGTTCGTATCCGATCGGTAGCGCTTTTTCATCATAGGCCTGGAACTCCGAGCCGGATGCCACAAATTTATGCCTTGGTACAATGTCCATTGACTTCAGGACTTTTTCATCGGTAATGCCAAGTTTGCGTACATGGGCAACCATTGTTTCACGCTTTCTTTTATAAATCATCGCTTAATAATCTCTTTAAATATAAGCTTACAGAATTTGTAGGTATCATCGAAATGGCTGATGCTTGAGCCATTATTATTATAAATTGTTGGGATATTTACAAAATCAATTTGGATGTTTTCACGGGCGCAATTGAGGATAAATGCGCTCTCATATTGAAAGCCTTCCTCTTCTACATTGATACTTTTTAGTATATCACGTTTTATTAACCTAAAACCGCATTGACTGTCTTTTATATTTTGATGCGTAATTTTGCTCAAAATAAATGAGGTTATTTTATTCGAAAGATATCTAAGAAAAGGCATCTGCCCAATTTTAAATGTTCGCTTGCCTATCAGGACTAAACTATCGTCATTGTTTGCTTTATCTAAAAAGGATTTTATTGAGATTGGCGGATGTTGCAGGTCGGCATCCATGAATAATACGTAATCCGATTCTGTTTCTGTAAGAAAAAGTTCAATTCCTTTTTTTAATGCGTGCCCTTTTCCCATATTGCCCGCTAAATCCAAAACGCGCACATCCATTGACTTGGCAATTTGGGACGTCTTATCTGTGGAACCATCATTGATTACAAAAATCACTTCAGCTGCCGGCGATTTTTTTTTTAGCTGCTCAAGAAGTGCCCCGATGGTATCTTGCGCATTGAAGGCCGGGATTATAACAGAGAAGCTTGGTAGGTTCATTTAGATGGCTGTTCGTTATATGGTATCGAATTTAAAAAAGGGTTTATGGTAGGACCACAAACCCTTTTTATTGTCGGAGCGACAGGATTTGAACCTGCGACCCCATGACCCCCAGTCATGTGCGCTACCGAGCTGCGCCACGCTCCGATTTTTAAAAATTAGAAACTAAAAATGTAAAAATCAAAATTATCTATCTAATATTTTTTTTATATTCTTCAATTCTGTTAAAATATCTAAACTGCTTATGCTTACCGGACTTTTTAACTCTTTTTTTTCTCAGTTTGTCTATCATAATTAACCTGTAATTCTGTCTGTCCCTGCTCTTCTAAGAAAAGATTGGCGCCTTTTATTGTAAAGCCCTTTTCGTACAAAAGGCTTTTTACGGTCAGTATCAGCTCAATATCTTCTTTAGAATATCTTCTACTGCCGCCATCTGTTTTGTGAGGGGTTAACCTGGAAATTACTGTTTCCCAATACCTAAGGGTTGATTGTGCAACGTTTGTTAATGCAGAAACCTGCCCAATAGAATAAGATAGTTTGTCGATATTAAACATTAATATAAGCCTTCACTTTAGATAAACTTAAGTTAAAGCTTTAAATTATTGCAGTCAATATTTCAATCGGTTAAATTATTTTTTGACGGCGAACAAGGTATTGGTACAAGGTGGATTCTATCGGTTGGGAACTTCGGATAAGGACATAATCAATATTATTTTCACTAAAACTATTTTTTAAAAATTGAAAATGTGCACTTACCTGCTTTAAATATTCCTGACGGATATGACGTGCA
>JAJRVW010000044.1 GCA_024277115.1 Calditrichota bacterium | reverse complement strand
TACCGCTTTCTATTTCACCTATTACTTTCTGCTTGAAGGCTTCGCTATACCGATAGCTTATCGCTTGTGCTGACATGGGGGCTCCTTTGTTTTATATTTACAAGTTTACTAAATTCTGTAAATATAATCAGGACAAGACAGGGTCTGTTTTTTGAAACCTTTGTTTTAGTCTTGTAATATTTAGGATGTATTTTGATTTTTTGAAAAAACAGGTTCTTTATTATGACAGCTTTTAAAAATACATTTTTTTTGATGGCAATACTTTTTGGCTTTTCTTTTTCGCAACAAAATGAAAAGCTAAAATTAATGGTCGGTTTGCTAAATCCGGATGAAGATGTTCAATTGGCTTCAGCAAAAGCCATGGTTCAGAGTGGTGATTTAGAATATGCCGCTGCCATGATCGATGTGCTTTATTTTAAGAAATTATCTGCTGATTCCCGGGATGAGCTGGAACGGCTGACACATAAAAAAATTGGTAATAACTGGCCGAAATGGATGGAGTGGCTAGGTCAGCAACCGATCGAAAACAGTGTAGATTATAAAAATTTCAAACGTTTTTTGTTCAGTAAAATTGATCCACAGTTTAGCTCCTTTTTAAATCCCCGTTTTCCCAGCTACATCCGTTGGGACGAGATTGTTTGGGGCGGCGCGGTAAAAGATGGCATCCCTTCGCTGGATAATCCGTTAATGATAAAAAGTGACGCGGCGGATTATATTGAAGGTGATGAACCTGTTTTGGCCTGGCAGTAAATGGCACGTTTCATGCCTATCCACTACGCATTTTTAATTGGCATGAAATGATCAATATCAATATTGGCGGGAGAAATGTTTCCATTTCATATTGCACATTGTGCGGCGCGGCCATCCCTTTCGACACAGAATGGAACGGGCGCGTATTTACTTTTGGCTCGTCGGGGTTACTGTATCGCAGCAATAAACTAATGTATGACAAACAAACCAATTCCCTGTGGTCGTCGTTTGAAGGCAAGCCGGTAACAGGCATAATGGCGCAAGAAAAGCTTCAACTAAAAACCTATCCCATCGTGCGAACAACCTGGGCAGAGTGGAAAATGAAGCACCCCAATACGCTTTTATTGGATATCAACACTGGTTATAAAAGATCGTATAAACGCTATGGTGGGCCGTATAATGCCTATTTTAAAAGTTCTCAAACGATGTTCCCTATTGCCTGGCGCGATTTTAATTTAGGGTCTAAAGAATGGGTTTATGGCATTCATGTTAAAGGCGAATCCAAGGCGTACCCCTTAAAATTTTTTGCGGGAAAAAAGATTCTGAACGATTCGTTTGAGGGGCAAAATTTTTTATTGATTGGTGATGCGGAGAATCTTACCGTAAGGGCGTATCTAAGTAAAGATTTTACATTTAATAGAATGGCGGGAAACAGCTTGGTCGATAATCATGGAAATATGTGGCAGGTTTATGAGGACAGTCTTGTAAACACGGATCATTCTGTGCGGTTGGGGCGTTACCCTGGTCACCTTGCTTATTGGTTTGCCTGGTACGAGTTTTTTATGGACACTAAAATTTATAAACCTGAAGACAATCACTAAAATACGAATGAATATATGAACACGCTCAACGCTCTTTATAAAACGTCCCTCTCGCTGCTTACCGATTTTTATCAGCTGAGCATGGCCTATGGTTTTTGGAAATCGGGCAAGGCAGAAACGGAAAGTGTTTTTAGCCTTTATTTTCGCAAGAACCCTTTTCAGGGTGGTTTTACAATTGCGGCCGGGTTGGCAAATGTTATCGATTATATGAAAAACTTTAAATTTTCTGAAGATGACATTGGTTATTTACGTTCCTTGAAAGAATCCGATGGAAGTCATGTTTTTGAGGAAGATTTTCTGTCTTATCTCCGTGATTTAAAATGTTCCTGTTCGATAGATGCCATCCCCGAGGGAACGGTTGTTTTCCCCCATGAGCCTTTACTGCGTGTACGTGGCCCGATTATTCAGGCACAATTATTGGAAACACCTTTGTTAAACCTGATCAATTTTCAATCACTTATTGCCACAAAAGCAGCCCGAGTTTGTATTTCGTCCCAAGGTGAACCGGTACTGGAGTTTGGCCTGCGCCGTGCGCATGGTATCGATGGCAGCCTTGCTGTAAGCCGTGCTTCTTACATTGGTGGCTGTGCGGCAACATCCAATGTTTTGGCCGGAAAAGTTTATGACATCCCCGTAAAAGGCACACATGCACATAGCTGGATTATGACCTTTGACAGCGAAATGGAATCTTTTGAGGCTTATGCCAAGGCCATGCCTAAAAATTGTGTTTTTCTTGTGGATACATACGATACCATCGAAGGTGTAAAAAATGCGATCAAAATGGGAGAAAAGCTGCGGGAGCAAGGCTATGAAATGTTGGGTATCAGGCTGGACTCCGGCGATTTGGCTTATCTGAGTATCGAGGCGCGCAAATTACTCGACACGGCCGGGTTTGAGGGCGCAAAAATTTATGCGAGTAATGATCTTGATGAAAATATTATCCAAAGCCTTAAAGACCAGGGCGCAAAAATTAATGTGTGGGGCGTGGGCACAAAACTTGTAACGGCTTATGATCAGCCGGCTCTTGGCGGTGTTTATAAGCTCTCAGCATTAAAAAATGATACGGGCGAATGGCGATATAAATTAAAACTTTCGGAGCAGGCCATAAAAGTATCCAATCCGGGTATTTTACAAGTGCGCCGCTTTAGTGATGAAAATAATTATATTGGTGATGCCATTTTTGATACACGGCTGGGAATTGGGGACTCATGCACAATTGTTGACCCGATTGATTTTACGCGCCGTAAAATTTTTACCGAATTAAACCATTTTAAAGACTTGCTGGTACCAGTCTTCAAAGAGGGCAAATGTGTTTACGAGTCTCCGGAAATTCATGCTATCCGTTCCTTCGCACAGCAAGAGCTTCAATCTTTTCACCGTGGAATAAAACGGTTTGTGAACCCGCACCAATATCCGGTAGGCCTGGAAAAAAACCTGCATGAGTTAAAATCGGAACTGGTGCTAAAGGCGCGTGGCCTAAATAATCATCTCTAATTATTAATTAATTTTAAAGGAAAATATGAAAGCGCTGGTTTTGGTGGATATTCAAAATGATTTTATCCCGGGCGGTGCGATTGCCGTAAAAGATGGCGATGCGGTTGTGCCCCTTGCCAATAAACTTCAAGAAAAGTTTGACTTTATTGTGGCCACGCAGGATTGGCACCCGGCCGATCACGCTAGTTTTGCCAAAAACCATAAAGGCAAAAGTATTGGTGATGTGATCGAATTGGGTGGTTTGCAACAGGTTTTATGGCCTGCACATTGTGTGCAAGAAACCGAAGGTGCAAAATTCCATGCCGGTTTGGATTGCAGCAAGATTAAAAAAGTATTCCCAAAAGGGACCGATTCCCAAATTGATAGTTACAGCGGGTTTTATGATAATGGCCATCGTAAATCCACCGGGCTTGCCGAGTTTTTGAGGAATAACAAAATGTCACAGGTTTTTATTTGCGGGTTGGCTACGGATTATTGTGTGAAATTTACCGCGCTGGATTCCCTTACGGAAGGATTTGAAACATTTGTTGTTGAAGATGTCTGCCGTGGCGTAGAGTTAAAACCTGGTGATGTGGAAAATGCCCTTAAAGAATTGCAGGAAAAAGGATGCTCCCTTATAAATAGTCAAACAATTTTAAATACATGATCAGTTTTTAGTATCAAGGGTCTATCCAAATTATGACGTACTAAAATGACCTTATTTATCCTCAAGAGTTTATTAGATGATCCGAAATTTATCTAAGAAAAGAGACTTTATGAGCCCCACCCTAAAAATGAAAAGAGTAAAATTAAAAAACTATCTTGTGTCACGCTCGATAATTATCTCTTTATTTAGCGCCCTGCTTATTACTGCAATTTTTTATACCTTTTTCCAGCTAAGTAACTCGCTCCAGGACACAAAAGAAGCTATCTCACTTTTAAATAAATATTATATCTCAATTTCGAAAATAGAAGAGACCCTTCACGCTTCTTTATTGCCTGAAAACCCAACCCAATTGCAACGATTAGAAAATATAATTGCCCGCGAAATTGAAAAAACGGACTTTAGCCGGGTATATCAAATCCAAAAAGAGTATGGTGTTTCAAACGCCGCGTACTCGATCCCTGATAAACAACAGGTTAAACAACTATTTATTAAGATCGAGGATTTTCTTAAGGCTGAAAATAATCCCGATGGCCAGGAAATGATTTATGCGGAACTGATCACGTCGTTAACAGATTTTAGGAATGGGATAAATAGCCTGATTGTTGCCCTCGCTGCGGGCCAGCAGGACATAATCCTTGCGTTTAAAAAAACAAATATCCTGGCCTGGCTTGGCGCGCTGATTATTATACATCTGTTGATAATTTTTCTTTATCGCCCTATGACAAAAAAATAACGGCGGAGGTCGAGCAATTATCACAAGAAAAAGAAGCGGCCATCACTGCTTCGCGGGCAACGGCTGAATTTTTGGCAACAATGAGCCACGAGATAAGAACACCCCTCAACGGTGTCCTTGGGCTCACGGGCCTGCTGCTGGAAACCCGTGTGTCTCAGGAACAAAGGGATTATCTGGAGTTAGTACATGACAGTGGTGAAAGTTTGCTTCAGGTCGTAAACGATATTTTTGATTTTTCGAATATTGAGTCTGGTGTGTTAAAATTAGAACAAATGTATTTTTCGATCCATAGCTGTGTTGAAGAGGTTGTTGATACTTTTTTACCAAAAGCCATGGAAAAAAATATCCAGCTTTTGCATTTAATTGAGCCGGATGTTCCCGGGCATATACTTGGGGATTATAAACGTACTGTGCAGTGTCTTTCTAATTTTGTCAGTAATGCGGTCAAATTTACGCGAAATGGCGAAGTATTAATTCGCATTAACCTACTTAATAAATTTGATAATATGTGTGAGTTGCAATTTTCTATCAGTGATACGGGGATTGGGGTTCCCGAAAACAAACTAAAAAACCTGTTTACACCGTTTAAAACTGAGAAGGCCCCGGTTGCCAAACGTTTTGAAGGCAGTGGCCTGGGGCTGGCAATCTGCTCCAAGCTGGTGGAATTAATGAATGGCCGCATCTGGGCCGAGAGCGAAGTAAATATTGGCAGTACTTTTTATTTTGCGGCCCATTTTCAGATCGATGAGACTGCGAGCCATATCCACCTTAAAAAAGATTTAGCTTTGTTAAAAGAAAAACATATCCTGATTTTAGAAGCAAATGAAACTGTCCGGCAAGTACTAAGTGTTCAGAACCATAATTGGGGCATGTTACCCAAAGTATACGATAGCGTAGAAGCAGTGCTTGAAGTGTTGAAAGAGGCGAGAAATCTCAGCTTTGTACTTTTAGACCTGGATTTAATTGAACGTGTTGATGAATCGGCGTTGGAACAGATAAAAAAAATCACAGATGAAAAAAATATACCGGTTATCCTTATGCGCTCAAAACCAAAGCGTAAACACAACTCGGATAACTATGAAGGGTTTATTTTTATCGAGAAGCAGGTAAAGCAATCCCAGCTGTACGAATTATTAATTAGTATTTTAAATACACAACAAAGTGAAGAAGAGGGGAGTGATGGGGAAAAGGCAACATCCCGGCATTTGCCACTTACTTTGCTTTTAGCCGAAGATAATATCATCAATCAGAAGTTGATGGAGCGGTTTACGGCACGTATTGGATACGAAATAGATATTGCCCAAAATGGTGTTATGGCTGTTAAAATGGCCACAGAGAAAAACTATAATATAATTTTTATGGATTTACAAATGCCCGAAATGGATGGCATTAACGCAACCCGCCAAATATTAAAATCGCAAACAGACCAACCCAAATCTAAAATAATAGCGATGACCGCCAACGTACAGACCAAGGATAAAGAGCTCTGTTTTGATGCCGGGATGGTCGACTATATTACAAAGCCGGTAAGTTTTGAAAAGATAAAATATCTTCTGGATTATTGGGGGAAATTATCTCTGCAAGACCGGCAATAACCCTTCCACGATCAGAAAATCACGGTACTAAAAGGGTTTTGAAAACCTTTCCAGCAAATGTTTCCGCCTATCGCGAGAAACCGGAACATGCATATTATTGTTCATGATGACACTTCCGCCATCACCATCATAATCCGAAGATTGATTTGTGCGGCTATACTCTTTTATGTGCCCAAGGTTTATCAAATAGGTTCGGTGTACCCGAAAAAAATTGAACTCCGTCAGCATATCTTCAAACTCCTTTAATGTGCGCGAAACCATTTCCTGCCTTTGTTTCCCGGCCAGATAGATAATACTGTAATTACCTTCCGCTTTGCACATGACGATATCTTTTATATAAACAAAATTGATACCGTTCTGCGTAGAGAGGCCGATCTTTTTATCGTTGGTCATCGCCTTACTGTTTTCCAAAAGGACCTGTAAGCTTTTGTTGACTGAATGATTCTCTGCCTGCCTGGTTAATTTGGAGTTTACTTTGGCCACTGCACTTTTAAGGTCAGCCAGGTTTATCGGCTTTAATAAATAATCCAATACACTTAAGTGGATGGCTTTAATGGCATATTGATCATACGCAGTTGTAAAAATTACCTCCGATTGAAACGATCCAATACGCTCAAGCAGGTCAAACCCTGTTCCATCGGGCATTTCGATATCTAAAAAAATTAAGTCCGGTTTATTTTTTAAAATACTTTTTACGCCCGATTCAACCGACTCGGCCAAATCAATAATCTCAATTTCCTCGCAATACTCGTTTAATAAATTGCGCAGCAATTTCCTGCTTTTCGCTTCATCGTCAATAATTATAGCTCTTACCATTATCGCCCCCAATCTGTTCGTATTTATTTCTACTCCACTAGCGGAATCTTAATCGTTACTTTTGTGCCGCTTAGTTCGGCGTTTTCTTGAGAGCGGTCAATAACAGAAATAAATGAATCTTTATTTTTACCAACATTTATAATTGTTAGCCGCTCTTTTGTAAGGCGCATCCCCGATGAAGTATGCCCCGGTTTGATTGATTTTTTTAGTTTTTTAGATTTTTCTATACCGATACCATCATCCTCCACGACACATTTTAAACTACCATTCATGTGCGTTAATACTACATTAATATGCCCCTTCGATTTTTTCTTACTAATTCCGTGGTTAATGGCATTCTCAATATATGGTTGTATAAGCATTGTGGGTATTTCGCTATTATGGATGTCAATTTTGGGATCAACGGTTATTTTATATTCAAACCTTTGTTCAAATCTTAATTTTTGTAAATCCATATAAAGTTGTAATGCCTCCAACTCGCGGGAAAGGGAGATGCGCGATTTGGCGGAGTTGTCCAATGTTTGGCGCATAAGGTTGGAAAATTTAGATAAGTACATAAACGCCGATTCCTGGTCATTACAAGAAATAAAATATTGGATCGAGTTAATTGTATTAAAAATAAAATGCGGGTTCATCTGTGCCCGAAGCGCCTGAAGCTTTAACTCAGAAAGTTTTTTATTAAAGGATGTTTTCCTTTTTTCACTTCGGTGGATCATAAAAATGAGAAAAAGAAGCAGCACTAAAATTAATAAACCAATTGCGGATTTAAACCACCATGTTTGCCAAAAAGGCGGTATAATTATTATCCTGATTGAGCGGCCGTTTTCGTTCCAGACACCATTGCTGTTAGAGCCGCGCACTCTAAAAATATATTCACCGGGATCAAGGTTGGTATAACTGGCATAATTTTTCGTCTCGTTATACACCCAGTTACGGTCAAAGCCTTCCAAAAAATAATAATACTGGTTTCTCTCCGGCATACGATAGTCAAGCGCGGCAAATTTTATTGTAAAAAAATTTTCTTCATAGGTGAGTTTAATTTCTTTTAGGTCAGAAATACGTTTATCAAATTTTTTCGGCCGGTCAAATATTTTTATTGATGTAATCACCACCGCCGGGATTTGACCGGAACGGGTGATATTTTCGGGATAGAAAGAATTGAACCCGTTTATACCGCCAAACATCATCTTGCCCATATCGTTTTTAAAATAAGCGCCCGGGTTAAAAATATTGCTTTGCAGGCCGTGCAAAGTATAATAATTATTAAAAGTTTTCTTTTCAGGATTATATTTTATAATGCCTTTGTGCGTACTCATCCACAGGTTGTTGTCATCATCTTCAAGGATGGCGCAGATTACATTATTGGGCAGCCCATTGGCCTCGTTATATGTTTTTAGTGTGCGTAAATTTTGATTGTAGCGCAGGAGCCCGCTATTGGTGCCAATCCAGATATTATCATGCTGGTCTTCATAAACGGAGAAAACTTTATCGTTAATCTGGACCACACCATTTTTTAGTGGCAGGGTGTGTTCAAAAAACGCCTGCGGTTGGCCGGAGCTTGGCGATGTTAGAACAAGTCTGTTTAAACCGCGATATGTCCCGATCCACAAATCGCCGTCCCTGTCTTTATTTATGGATACGACATAATTAGAACTGATCGAAGAGGAGTCATTTGCATCATATTTAAATGAATTAAACACTTTTGATTTTAGATCGAACAAACTTAAGCCCTGCAAAATCGTGCCTACCCAAAGCCAGCCTCTGTCATCAATCAGTAAACTGGTGACAATGTTTCCCTGCTCGTTTTCAAAACGGAGGAGTGGCAGGTTATAATGTTCAGTATGCCCGTCTTTAAAGATAGCATACAATCCATCGTATGTGCCGACCCAGATATTTCCTTGCAGGTCCATTGCTAAAGAGGTTACCTCGTTGGCCTTGTTTTTGACGCCCTCTCCAAAAACAATATTTTTGTAGACGTATTTATCCTTGTCTTTACTTATTTTAGAAAGCCCGCTGCGCGTACCGGCCCAAACATTTTGCCCGCTGTCTTCCAATAAGGCATTTACCTCTTTCCCGATTAGGCTTCGGGGATCGAAAGGGTTGTGTAAAAATGTCTCAAACTGCGCCACACCGGGCACGATACGATCGATGCCTCCATAAAAGGTGCCGATCCAAAGGACACCGGAATAATCCAAAGTTATTGCGGAAACCTTGCTGCTGCTTAACGTTGTGGTGTTTTTTTCATCATGAAAGTAACGGTCAAAACTCATGTCGTCATAATTAAACCGGTTCAGGCCTTCGTATGTCCCGATCCATAAATTACCGTTTTTATCTTGTTCTAAAGACCAAATATTATTGTTGCTTATAGATTTTGGGTCATCCGGGTCGTTCTTAAAAATCTTCATCCGTAAACCAACCACGTCGCCATTTTCCGATTCAATGGGCTTAACTTTCTTCAATCCGCCGCCCCAGGTTGCCAGCCAAAGGTTTTGTTTGTTGTCTTCAAAAATTTCGATGATACTTGTGCTGCCATCGCGGGTAACTTCTTCCAGGCGGATAAAATAATCCTGGTCGGCATCGTAATAATGCAATCCGCCTCCATTAATCCCAACCCACAACCTGTCCCTGGAGTCTTTAAAAAGGGCACGTACTTTTGTATTATTTATGGAGTGCTTATTGCCGGGCTCCAGCGTATAGCGCACAAAGTAATCCCTGCCTTCTGTGTTTGCAGGATCAGATGCTGGAATAAAACGGTTTAGCCCATTATTGGTCGCCACCCAAATCCGGCCTAACTTGTCTTCGGCAATATCATAAACAAGATTGTTGCTAAGGCTTAACGTATCGCTTGTGGAATATTTATAATGTTTAAAGGTTTCGGTAGCGGGGTTAAAACGGTTTAAACCGCCGGACCAGGTTCCTACCCAGATAAAACCATTTTTGTCTTCATAAAGAGAAATAATATCATCAGAAGAAACAGAATTGCTATCGAAAGGGTTGTGTTTAAAATGGGTATAGTCCCGGCCGTCAAAACGCACAAGCCCGTAGAAGGTGCCAAACCACATAAAACCTTCCTTATCTTGCAAAATAGAATAGGTGAGGTTGTAGGAAATTCCCTCTTCCAGCGAAAGATGCTCAAAGCTGTATTGTTGGGCAAAGAGTGTACCGAGCAGTAGAACCCATAGCCCAATTATATTCTTAATTCGGGTCATCGTTTTTATATTGGTTTTTAAAATGAAGATACTAAAAATTTAGCGCTTCGGGAAATGCTATTATTCGGGCAGTATTAAATTTTTAATAAATGGTAAATAGTTGTATTGATTTTTTCGATAAGCTTGTTTGTAAAAAAAAAAGCTATCCAAAATGGATAGCTTTTTAGAAGTGTAATATGATGAACTTATTAAGTCTATTTTATGAGTAGTCCACGTTGAATCTGTACCTTCTTGCCCATGGTCAATTTAAACAAATAAATCCCTGAACTTGCATTTTGCGGTTGCCACACGGCCGTATAATTTCCTTCGGGCAGATTGTTGTCTACCAGCGTTGAGATTTTTTGGCCCAAGAGGTTATAAACTTCCAGGGTGACGTGGCCTTCTCTAATAATGCTGTAGTTCAATTGTGTAACCGGGTTAAAAGGATTTGGGAAAACCGGACTTAATTCAAAATATGTTGGTGTAAACTGTGTTTCCAGGCTTAGCGATTCCAGATAAGATTGTGTTCCGGCCACAAGGATAAAGTTTTTCTCTGCCCGTCCTTTTGCGGCAAAATTTATTTCTTGTTGTTGCTTAAGGTTATAAGAACGGCCCGTATCCCTGTCATACAAATATATTTCTTTTTCTTTGATTCCACCCATCCCGGAAAAATTCAATGCCAACACCTCTTCATCGGGATTTGTATAGCAGGTAAATTCCCAGCTATGCCCATTGGGGTTTGTGGCTCGGATGTCCGAAGCGATTTTCTCGTCAGCATCATTTTTAAAGGAAAGGACAACCTGCTTTTGAAAACGGGGCGGTGTACGTAAATCCAATTTATCAATACCGTCCGAGGCCGCAAATTGCTGGCCGATAAAATTAAAATCACTTATACTTTTGCCATTCTTTGCCTTAATCCGGATAAGCCACTCATCCGTGGAATTGTTCTCGGTTGTGTATAAGGCAGGAGATTTACCAAGATTATCCGGTCCGGGCGATATTTTAAATGTAGTGGTATTTTCTACCCATAAAGCATAACCTTGCCACGGCTCAAGACCAGATTGGTTTAAAGGCCAATCACCATCAAAGCTTCTTAAAACAAAATTAACGGGCGGTTTGGTGTAGAGTGAATCGTAGGGTACCCTAAAATTGAATGGATTGCCAATCAGGCTCCATCCCTGGGGCACTGATATTGAATAAGAACCGGAAATGTCAACGGTTTTTCCAAGCCCGGAACTCATGGTTTTATCATCGGAGCTAAGTATAAAATAGGCACGCCCGGGGATAATATTATCAACATCCGGATATTCTTTTAGTTCGGTATCCCCTGATCTTAGTCCAAAAAGGCGGAAACTCTTCCAATCGACATCGCTGCCAAAATCCGGGTTATTATTTAAAAACTGAGACATAGGTTTATCGCCAATATCCAACGGTACAGAAAAAAGCTTGTAATCAAAAACCGTATTTCCTGCTTTTACCCCACCGGGTAAGGTAATTCCGTTTGGAACAACAAGCTGGATACTATTTGTATCGCTGGTGCTGTCGTTGAAAAAATCATCAACCGCAAATATGTAAAATGAGATCCCGGTTGCCGTTAGAGAACTTGCCGGAATTGTACCCGAATAATTATCCCCACCTGTGTTCTCCATATTAACCGAGTTAAAATTGGTCGCCCCACCTTTTTTAAAAAATAACTTTACAGTGCTAAGAGGACTGTCATCAGTTATTACTACTGTAACAATATGGTCTGTATTAATCGGTTCAGCATCAGAGTAATTCGGTTCGCCAATCCTTGGGTTGTCATTATCCGAGGGCGGCGGGGATATCTCGAACACGGCTTCACTAATGTCGAGAACACTGTTATCCGACCTGTCCTCAATACGGACGAGGCACTGGGTAGATGGTGTGTTCGGTATACTCCAAACAAGTGCACTGTCTGCGGCAGGAACAGAATTGGTAATCTCTGCCCAGGAAGCACCGCCATTGACACTGTAAAAAATACTGATATTGGCCACATCGCGACTTGTCCAACGGATATTATAATCATCACCCGCAACAAGGTTTTCTCCACCGTTGGGTTGGTTCAGGGTTAAAAGCGGGCCAGTCTGGATGGTAAAAACAGCATCGCTTTCATCGAAAATTGTAGAGGTATTCAAATCCGATACTTTTACCTGGCAGTTCACAGATGGTGTATTGGGAATGGTCCAAGAGTAGCTCGAATTACCAGATGTGTTGTTTATCGTTGTGAGAAATATCCAGTTTGTTCCCGGTTCCCACTGATATTCTATTTTAAAATCAGATTCATGGGTAGAAGAAAAATCAATATTATATTGTGAGCCAATGATTAATTTTTCACCACCGTTGGGGTTGGCGATGGTAACAGAAGGTATGATCCCATTAATCTCGAAAAAATTATCACTTATATCGGCCACAAGGTTATCGGAAACATCTGTAATTTTAATTTTATAATCTGTCCCATTGGCTATACCGGCGGGAACAGTCCATTCAAATTCACCATCACTGGCAGTCGAAGCGCTGATTTCAGAATTAAAAGCCGCACCTTTGTATAATTCAATTTTTACATTATTGGAAATATTATCTGTCCATTGGATACTGTAAGTGCTGTCTTTCGACCAAACCTCGCCACCATTGGGTCTGCCTATCGTCAATTGCTTGGCCTCCCGAATAGTAAAGTTTGCATCGCTGATATCCGAAATCGATATTTCGTTCACATCGGTCACTTTTAGCAGGCATTGATCGGATTGGTCGTTTGGAACTGTCCAGGAGTGGCTGGAATTGCCTGATGAGTTGTTCACAACTGTGATCTGTAGCCAGTCGGTACCGTTATTTGTGCTGTACTCAAGTTTAAAATCGGATGTATGTGTTGAAGAAAACTCAATATTATATTGCGAGCCAATGACTAACTCTTCGCCACCGTTGGGGTTGGTTACGGTAACAGACGGTATTATCCCGCTAATTTCAAATACATTATCACTTACATCGGCCACAAGGTTATCGGAAACATCTGTAATTTTAATTTTGTAATCTGTCCCATTAGCTATGCCGGCGGGAACGGTCCATTCAAATTCACCGTCACTGGCTGTCGAAGCGCTGATTTCAGAATCAAAAGCCGCACTTTTGTATAATTCAATTTTTACATCATTGGAAATATTATCTGTCCATTGGATACTGTAAGTGCTGTCTTTCGACCAAATCTCGCCGCCATTGGGTTGGGTAATTTTAATTACCGGTGGGTCGCTTACCTCGAAAACCTGCTCGGGTGCAAAGCCTGAATTAGCAAAACTATTATCGATGGATTGAACGGACCAATAATATGTTCCCGGTTGGACACCTTTAAGCGTAAAGCCGGATCTATGCGCTGTGTTCCCCCGTTTGCTCAACATAAATTTTTCTATGATGGGAACAGTGTGTGAGGCTATAATATCCTGGCCGCCCGGTGTTGTCCCTACACGTAAGTTAAAAGTGATCCCGGCAGATGCGGTCTGGTCATCTCCTGCACCGTCCCAGCCAAATATAACATTGTTTGCATCGGTCGATTGGGATAGGTTTATCGGCCTGTTAGGCGCACTGTTTTTATCTGCTGAATTATTAGAATAAAGCAGGGTAAAATAATCGCCATTAACATCCCAGCCGCATAAAATAAAATCCATATCACGGTCGTTGTCATAATCACCCACGGCGATAGCTGTATTTTTTAGACCCACCAATGCAACTCCTGCATCGGTAAATGCGCTTCCATCGTTTGTATAAATTTTTGTTACATTGCCACTGGCGCTATTACCGCTTAAAACAATATCCAGATCACCGTCATTGTCAAAATCGGCCCACTTTACATCCCCTTTTTCAATACCAACAAGATTTGTGGCAAACACCTCAAAACCCGTTTGATTATTTTGGTACACCACGGTTTCCTGTCCGGGTTTATTTCCACAGACAACCAAATCCAGATCGCCGTCCTGGTCAAAGTCGCCCCAATCTGATGCAGCGTTCAAATAGTTGGGAAAACTAAACCCCGTATCCACATAACCAGAGGCATCCTTTTTATAAAGGGTTGAATTTCGTCCACCGTTACTGCCGGTTACAAAGATGTCCAAATCGCCGTCATTGTCATAATCCACCCACTCCAGGTCACCATATTCCGCCCCGTCAAGCTCAATGCCAGCGTCAGCAAAAGTAAGATCATTATTTAGATAGATTTTAATAGGCCTGCTAAAATCGGTTGAGGTCAATCCGGTATAAATTAAATCCAGGTCACCGTCATTATCATAATCGCCCCAATCAACAGCAGAGTATTTTAAATTAAAAAAGGTAAGGGGCGCTTCGGCAAAAATATTGTTGTTGTTCACTAAAATTTGCGTGTAGCTGCCAAAAGAATCGCCCGAGATTAGAATATCCAAATCGCCATCATTGTCATAATCGAACCATTTGGCATCAACCGACCAGGCCGTTGTGCCCAATGCAATAACAGAATCGGCATCGAAGCTGTTGCCGGTGTTTATATAAATCAGGCCGGTATTGCCTTCGGCCCCCTGGCCAAAAAGCAGAAAGTCCAGATCGCCATCGGCATCAAAATCACCAAACTCAGCTGCGCCATAGGAGACGCCCGTAAAGCCAACACTTTGCTCATTAAATGAAATTTGGTATGCGTGTAAAAAACCGCTTATTAAAAAGAGGTTGATGATAAGTGTTAGAATAAATGTTTTTGTTTTCACTTTTATAAATCCTTTTAAATAGTCTAAAATTTGGATTAGCTTCAGAAATACAAACTTTTATTTTGGAGGCCAAATATTCCCATCGTCATTAATGCCCGGTAAATCACTTCCGCCGCCACTGCCTTTATCGCCGCCCAAAAGTATGGCTGCCGCTGCCCCGGCAATAACAACGCCACCGCCAACCCAGTAATACCAAGTGCTGCCGCCATCGTCCTCTTTTTTCTTTTTTACAGATTTTTTTCCGGCAATTTTTTGTGCTGCATCCTCTAAAATGCCAAGCAGGCCATCGGCGGCACCGCGATAATCATCACTGACGGTTTTAAGGATACGCCCAGTTTGCACGTCGATAATGCGCAGGTCCAACGTATAGGTCTGGCCGATTTTACCAATGGTGCCGCCAATCATTTGCTGCACGCCAACCAAGCGGCCAATTTCCACCAAACATTCGTCCGATACACAGCCGCTTTGCTGAAAACCCTGTTCGCCCAAAATTTCATCCATTTGGTCACGCTCTAAAACATGGAAAACGCCGGTATTGACCAACTTGGAACGCAGGCGGTCGGTTAAGGTTTTTGCCGCCGATTTAGACACGCCTTCGCCCTGTAAATCAAGTACGGCAATCCGTTTGGCTTTTTGCTGTGCAAAAAGGGTTGTGGGGAACGGGCTTAATAAAAGGTAAAATGTAAAAAGGTACAAAGTCCCTTTGCTGATTACTTTCAAAATGGCCTCCTGCTAAATGTTTTAATAATTCATGGTCAAAAGATTATGTGGGGCTAATTATTATCGATAATTATTTAAGATTATCAAATAATTTATATTCAATTTTTAAAGGTATAATATTATGAAAATCCCAATTTATCAAATCGATGCGTTTACAGATAAAATTTTTTCCGGAAACCCGGCGGCTGTCTGTCCACTTGAAAAATGGCTTGATAAAAGCGTGATGCAACATATCGCCGCAGAGAATAACCTTTCGGAGACCGCATTTTTTGTTAAAGAGGATGATGGCTATCATTTAAGGTGGTTTACGCCAACACTGGAAGTTGAATTATGCGGCCATGCAACATTAGCAAGCGCCCATGTCATATTCAACTATTTTAATCACAAAGATGAATACATTCGGTTTTATACTAAAAGTGGCCGTATTTCTGTTGGGCAGGATGGCGACATGATGAAAATGAATTTCCCGGCGCGCTTCCCCGAGGAGGTGCCCACGCCCGAAGATTTAGTTTTAGGCCTGGATGCCAAGCCCGTTAAAGTATTAAAAGATATGAATTATCTCGCTGTGTTTGAAACGCCCGAAGAAGTCCGGGATTTAAAACCAAAGTTCCGGGTACTTTCCCGAATCAACTATGCCGGTGTAATTTGCACGGCGCCAGGTAAAAAATATGATTTTGTCTCGCGCTATTTTGCACCTTATGCCGGCATAAACGAGGATCCGGTTACCGGCTCGACCCATACAACCCTTACCCATTATTGGGCCAAAGAGCTGGGAAAAGATGAACTTGTGGCCCGGCAAATTTCCAAGCGGGGCGGTACGCTTTATTGCAAAGATTTGGGCGACCGTACCGAAGTAGGGGGCAAAACGGTGCTTTATTTAAAGGGCGAGATTGAGGTTTAGCAAGGCGCGCTTTCCCCTGGTATTCTGAGTTGTTTTTTGAGTCGAGTGTTTTGCGAAATCCTCGATTCATCGGGACATGATATTTTTAGATTGAGTCTAAATAAAAAAGTGTTCCTCTTCTCTGCCCGGGATGAAGTACAGGTTTTTCTTGATAAGTGCAAACGACCAATCCGCAGTAAAGCTATTTGAAAGCAACGCTAATTTGGTTAAATTGGCATCTTGTTAATTTAACCCCCAAAAAAATGAATTTCCCAAAACTTATCTTTGCCTACGCTGCCTTGTTAATAATTGACAGCCTTGTTTTTCAGTACTTTGCCAATATCCGTGATATTTCTCTGATGACCCCGATTGTTTTTGCCGGGTTTATTTTAATTATGGGCATTATGTCCGTGAAACAAGACCTCGCCCTTTTTGGCCGGCATGGCGCTACGGCGGTTAGCCTGATTGCTTTTATAACTTCAATAACAAGCATCTTTACGATTATTTTTCCGGGTGATGAAGCCGTTGCCCTGAGTGAATACGCCCATGCTGTAATGGCCCTCTTGTCCCTCGCTTTTATTGCCCTTGCCGTACATGCCTTTGCCGCCGAACGGGGAGAAAAGGAACCCGAAAATGATGTTGAATAAATTTTGGATTACCCTGATTGTCGTGGTCGTAATCGCCCATTTTATCTGGTTTGTTTTATATGCCATCAAAACCTTGAAGGATGATGGGAAAGACGGACAACAGAAAAAGTAAATTTACTATTTTGTAAAATCCGTTTTAACCTGTTTCCTTTCCTCTTTTAATATTTCTATAAATTATTAAAAATAGAAATGATGGACTGTTTTTCATTTCGTTTTTACATTTATACCGATACAATATTTTGGAAATATTTTACAGATCGGTATATTAGCTCTATTCCCAATTATTAAAAAAAATCTCCCGATAAAATACATCGTGGATTTAGAAACCGGAGGAAAGCTGTGCTTGAAAAAATAAAGAAAATGGAAATGCCACACGTTTTTACCCTGCTTACAATTATCATCTTTTTTTTAAGCCTGCTCACTTATGTTATTCCTTCGGGATCGTATGAACGCGAGGAAATTGAAGTGGGCGGCCTGACCCGAAATGTGGTAAAGCCCGGCACGTATAAAGCGGCTGAAAAACATATCAGTATTAAAGGTATTGTTCTAGGCGATGCCGAAGAGGGCAAAGCGTCGCCCGTAAGTATCACCGGTTTTATCAGCGCCATTCCACGGGGGTTGGAAAAATCAGCAGATATTGTTTTCTTTATTTTTATTTTGGGCGGTGTCTTTGGCCTGCTTCAAAAAACCGGGACAATAATAGCCGTGATGCAGGCAATGATGAACCTGTTTAAGAATTCGGCGGCCTTGCTTACAACTTTTATAATGTTTGCGATTGCTTTTGGCGGCTCTACCTTGGGTATGGGCGAAGAGTTTATCCCGTTGGTCCCGCTCTTTATCCTCGCTTCCGATAAACTGGGCTATGACCGGATTTACGGTTTGTGCATGGTTATGCTTGCAGCGGATATTGGTTTTGCCTCGGCTACATTGAATCCTTTTACTGTCGGTATCGCAAAAGGGATTGCCGAAGTGCCGATGGGCGATGACCTGGTTTTTCGGGTTGTATTTGCGTTGGTCGCTTTTAGCATCACTTTAATTTATGTGTTGCGGTATGGTGCCAAAATCAAAAAAGACCCTTCAAAATCACTTGTAGCAGATATTGAAGCAGAAACAATTTTGGAGCATGAGGCCGAGGCAAAACTCACTAATAAACACATCGCGATTTTAATAAGCAGTACTCTAATCTTTGCGTTTATAATTTATGCGACCGTCAGCCTGGGTTGGTGGCTTAATGAGATGGCCGGTGGGTTTTTCCTAATTGGGATCATTGCCATGCTTATTGCCCGTTTAAACCTAAAAGAATCGGCTGAGGCTTTTGTAAAAGGTATGGAAGAAATGGTTGTCGCGGCGCTTGTTGTGGGCTTTGCCCGCGGGATAGAAGTTGTTTTAACCGATGGCCAGATTTTGGATACGCTTATCTATTCTGCCGCTTCGGTGTTACAGAATTTCCATAATGTTTTTGCCGCCCAGGGCATGCTGGTTTTCCAGACGATACTTAACTTTTTTATTCCGTCCGGTTCCGGGCAGGCGGCGGTAACCATGCCGCTTATGGCGCCCCTTTCTGATGTGTTGGGGCTTAGCCGCACGACGGCTGTTTTTGCTTTTACCTGTGGCGATGGCTTTTCCAATACAATCATCCCCACGTCGGGCGTGTTAATGGCAATGCTCAGTCTGGCTAAAATCCCTTACCAAAGATGGCTACGTTTTGTTTTTCCGCTTTTTGTAATTTTGATGGTAGTTGCGGCAATTTTCCTGGCAATCTCTGTTTATGTCCATCATTAAAATCAGGTTTTATTTTAGAAGGATAAATAGCGGACTCGTCAACCTGAGTTTATCTCAGGTTCCCTAAAAATATCATTGTTTTTTTGTCGCAGCCTTGGCCAAATTTGCCAGGGCTTTTTCAATTTTTTTGATTATCTCATCACAGCCTTTTAGCCCGTGCCTTTGGGCCAGGTATTTGGGGTCATTGTAGGAAAACCAAACCTGTCCTTTTTCATCTTCCCAGATTAGCGCTTTTTGCGGCAGGTCGATGGCGATAGTTTGATTGCATTGCATCAGCGGTGTGCCCACCTTGGGGTTGCCAAAAATAATAATAATTGTCGGGCGGAGTTTCAAATCCACTTTCTCCGCGCCTTGTGTGTGGTTAATACGCGCAAAAAGGGTCATCCCTTTCTTTTCTAAAACTTTTTCCAAACGGTCCGCAGTGGTTGCTACATTGAATGCGCTTTCAATATTGATCATTCCATCACCCGAAACGGCAACGGACGATAAAAATAGCATGGTTAAAATGGAACTAATAAAATTGTGCATTTTTTATCCTTTAAAATAGCCTGAGTTCGATCTAAAGAAAACATTTATTTTTAGTATGATTTTTTTTCTGGAACTCACCCCTAAATCCCCTCTCTTGAAAGAGAGGGGACTTGAAAAATTTAAAAATCAGTAGAAACTGTGCAGGGGTGAGTTGTTTAATTTGCCTTTCTTATTGTTAAATTAATTTTTTCAATGTAAAAGTTTTATATCAAACTTACGTTCAAATAAGTTATTTATTTTCACCGTGATATTGAAGCTGCACCCCTTTTAGAAAATTACGCAGAATTTGGTCTTTGTATTCGCGGTAATGCTTGTGCCCCGGTTTACGGAAAAAAGCGCTTAGTTCATGCTTGCTCATTTTTAAATCGGCCAGGTCCATGATGGCCAAAACATCCTCGGCTTTAAGGTTTAAGGCTATTTTCAACTTTCGGAATATGATGTTATTGTTCAGTGTTTTTTCCGGCTCGTGCTCCGGGCCATCTTTTTTGCCACGTTTTTCTGTGATAAAATTATTGAGAAAAATAGCCATTTTTTCATCGCTGCAACTTTTATAAGCAGGGTCATCTTCTTTTTTTAGCCAGTCACTGATCTCTGCACGGGTTGCTTTATCGCCAAACAGGCCCATCATTTTTGAATCGTTATAATCAAAAGTGTAACGGATTCGGCGAAGAATATCATTGTTTGTCATTAGTGTCCTTGTAAAATATTGTTCTATATTGAAAGCTTTTGTGGATAGAACTTTTACTTCCGGGATTGATATTTCCTGTACATCCGTTTTTGCTTATCATCAATATCCACTTTGCGGCCATCGATAAACATCATCTCCACATTGCTGGTTTGCATGTCTAAAATATCGCCGCTGCTTACGATCAAGGTGGCGTTCTTGCCAACTTCAAGCGAACCGATTTTATCATTCACTCCAAAAATTTCCGCAGGCCATAAGGTGATCGCTTTAAGTGCATCCGCTTTACTAAGTCCGTGGGCTACAGCTGTCCCTGCATAAAACGGGATGTTACGAATATCCCAACTGGCCGAAGACGTTTTAGCAATGCAAAATTTTACACCGGCCGCGCGTAACAGGGCGGGATGCTTGAAGCCAAGGTCATAATCCTCGTCCTCGCGAAAGGGCAAAGTGTGCGTTTGGCGCAGGATAACCGGGATATTATTTTCTTTTAGCAGGCCAGTTAGTTTCCATGCGTCCATCCCGCTTAATAAAATCATTTTTAAATTATGGCGTTTGCAAAAATCGACGGCTGCATCGATTTGTTTATACTCGTTGGCCGCAATAATCAGCGGTATTTTTCTCTCAATTATGGGGACCATTGCCTCAAAACGAATATCAATTTTTATATCCGGATTGGTTTTACGGGCTATTGCATAAACTTTGGCTTCCTTAAAAAAGTCTTCAATTTCTTTTAGGTTCTTGTTAATCTTTTCCTGCTGTTTTTTGGGCGGGTCCTTCATCCAGCTTGCTTTGATAATGGTCATCCCTGGCCAGTTCAGGTGCATCCCTGCATTTTTTAAAATGGTCGCGTCTTCACGGTTCCAGGCATCCAGGTTTAACAGGCTGGAAATACCGGAAATCCGTCCGCCTATTGGTGCAATTAAAGCGCTGGTAATGCCGTTGGAACGCACGGTAGGTGTGATGTCGGAATCGGGGTTGTAGGCAATGTCCGCCCGCGCATTGGGGTTGTAGGTGCCGGTTTCGGCAAAGTCGCGTGTGGCCCGTACAGCGCCAACTTCCACAAGGCCAAGCTGGGAATAAGCCGCAATTATCCCCGGATAAACGTGTTTACCTTCAAGGTTAAATACCTCGGCATTTTGCGGAATGGCAACACTTTTATCGCCCAATGCGCTAATCTTGCCATTATTGAAAACCAGCGTACCACCATCGATAATTTCGCCCGAAACTGTAAAAATTTTGGCATGGGTCAGGGCAATGGGATTTTCCTGTTTTTTGCCGGGTATCAGGTCGTTGGCATGTGAAAATGAAAGGATTGAAAATGAAATCCATAAAACGGTTACGAGTCTTTTTAAATTTAAATTAATCATTATTCGGCCCCTTCCATGTAATCTACGCTGTCATCACATTTATAATCTTCGTCATAAAATTTCTTTGTTGCTCCTTTTCCGTCCGGGACGCCGTTTTTTCCATCGGATGCCAAAACTTTTTGGATTAAAGCCGTACGCTGTTCTTTGATTTTATTGCGCAGGATTTTGTCTTCCTGCACATCAAAATATTTTCGCCCTTCAATCCAGGTTTGTAAAACACGGGCGTAAACAGAAAGGGGATCATCGCTCCAGATAACAAAATCGGCCTCTTTGCCAACTTCCAGGCTGCCGGTAAACCGGTCTATTTTTAGCTGTTTTGCGGGATTGATTGTAACCAGCTTGATGGCCTCTTCTTTGGAGAGCCCGCCGTATTTTATCGCCTTGGCCGCTTCGTGGTTTAAACGACGGCCCATTTCGGCATCATCGGAGTTAACCGAAGAAACAACCCCGGCATTGGCCATTAAAGTTGTATTGTAGGGGATGGCTTCGTACACCTCAAATTTATAATTCCACCAATCGCCAAAAGTGGAGGCCATGGCGCCATGTACGGCCATTTCTTTGGCTACTTTGTAACCTTCCAAAATATGTGTAAACGTGGCGATACGGAAATCGAACTCCTCTGCCAGCCGCATAAGCATCAAGATTTCGCTTTGCACATAGGAGTGGCAATGGACAAATCGTTTGCTGTTTAAGATTTCTAAAACGGCATCCAGTTCCAGATCGCGGCGCGGCGGAATTTTATTTTTCTTTTTTGATGAAGAAAGCGCTTCATAGGCCCTCATCTCTTTTTCGTAATCCCTTGCCCGTTGAAAAGTATCCCATATAATCTCACGTACGCCCATGCGGGTTTGCGGGTAACGTTTGTTGTAATTATCGCCCCAATTGGATTGTTTTACATTTTCGCCAAGGGCAAATTTTATAGTTGGTGGCGCATTACGATATTTAAGGCCGTCCGCGTTGGTGCCCCATTTTAGCTTAATCACCTGCGCCTGGCCGCCGATCGGGTTGGCCGAGCCGTGTAAAAGTTGCGAGGTTGTCACACCACCGGCCAACTGGCGATAAATGTGGATGTTGTCCGGGTTGAGTACATCGCCAATGCGCACTTCGGCAGTAACCGCCTGCGAGCCTTCATTTACCCCACGGCTAATGGCAATGTGTGAATGCTCATCGATGATTCCCGGCGTAATATGCAGGCCTGTGCCGTCAATCTTTAAAGCATTTTTGGGAATCGAAAGACCGTTTCCAATTTGTGAAACCTTACCGTTTTTAAAAATAATATCAGTTTTTTGCAGGGTGCCTTTTTTATCGGCTGTCCAGATTGTGGCATTGGTAATGGCCACAGTTTTGGGCCGGGCCGGCGGTGCTGTTCGTCCATAGGCTTTGTCCGGTAACGTTACCGGAAAAGAACTAAGGACAGCTTTTTTATCGTTTTTCTTTTTGTCCTTTTTTTCCTTGAATGGATTTTCTCTTTTTGCACTCCACGGTAAATTTTTGCCATCGGCCAAAACAACCTGCCCGTATAGATCGTCACCTTCAAAGCGGCCGGTAAAACGGACTAATTTATCAAAGCCCAAAGTATCGTTTTTTATGTTAAAGGAAATTTTATTGCCGCGGATCGAAAAATTCTTAAGGTCTAACTTAAAGCTATCAATTTTTGCTTCGGCTTTAGGTGAGCTTGTTTTACCGGAGATCGAAAGCTTTAAGTTGTGCTCCATAAATGTACTTTTAGCCAACCAGTCACCGCGTATGTCTTGATCCGGCGGTTGGTTTATTTCGAAGCGCTTGCCTTCAATTACCATCGTCTGGATGTGTGCGCCTGTCTCAAAAATATTTTTATTGGAAATAATAAAACTGGCCAGCTTGCCTTTTTCCAATGTTCCGGCCAGGTTGGAAATACCGGCTATTTTTGCAGGGATTGTAGTTAAGGCGGCCAGGGCGGTTTTCTTGTCCAGGCCTCTGTTAATTGCTTGCCGTATATTTTTTAAGAAGGCGGTTTTCTTTTTTAATCCATTGCTTGTAAAGGCAAAGGTTATCCCGGCCTTGGCCAGGCGGGCTCCATTTTCCGGCGCTATGTCCCACTCTTTTAATTGCGCCAGGCTTACGTCCGCATCAAAATCGGCAAAGGCTACATAAGGCGCTTGTGGAAAATTAAGAGGAATAATTAATGTCGGGTTTAACTTTTTAAGGTCGCCCAGCCGCTTGTAGATATCGCTGCCGCTTTTGTAAATAAAGTCCAGATCAAATTCTTTGGCAACTTTGGCCGCGCGAAAAATATCGAGATAATTGTTCACGCCAAAAATGACAGGTTGCTTTTTATCGATGATGTTTTGCAAAGTAAGCAAAGAAATATTTTGTTCCGGTCTTTTTTGAGAAGGATCGTTTTTAAATGCAGCCCATGCTTTTTTGTACCAGCGTGTATCATAAAAAGTTTGACGGATCAGGGCAATTGAGCCCATGAGCGAGGTTGGGTAATCTTGCCCGGAAGAGCCTTTTGAAAAAGACATAAATTGTGCCCCGTCATTTTTAATGATCAGCTTATTGGGCAGGCCGTCACCCAAAGAAACGACCGCGGAAGTTCCCTGAAAAATACCATCCAGGTTACTTGTTTGAATAAATGCGAAACCCGCGTCACGCCATTCTTTGGCTTTTTTTGCATCGGGCTTAAAATCATCCACAGCATTTTTTTGTGGTTTAACCGCAGCATTCCAGTGGATTGAACCAATCCGGTCGATGCTTGGTTTTGGTTTGCGTTCGCGTTTGGTCTTTTTAGGTTCGGGAAGGCCGTACCGGGCATAAGGCTCAATAAAAGCAGGATAAATAGAGCTGCCCTTTACATCAATAATTTCCGCCCCTTTGGGTGGTTTTAAGTTTTCCCCAACGGCCATAATTTTATTGCCCTGTACAATCATGGTGTTTGCCGTTTTAGAAGAGGCAGGACTAACAATGATTTTTCCGTTGATATATACGGTAAGCTCGGGTTTGTGTGAGGATAAACCAAGTTGCGGGGTTGTTTGCCCAAACAATAGCGAAAATGAGATAAAAAACATTAGGGTTTTTTGTAACATTTCTTTCCTTTCAAAAATAGAATTAAGATGAGAAAAAATCTGGAAGTCAATCGGCCAAAAGACCGAATGGCGAACACAATAATTTTTAGTCGTAAGTATTAATCGGCCCGCTGTTCGATACTTACCAAAACATAGTTTTTGTCTTTTATAAAAACTTCGGGGTTTACAATATCAAGGTTTTTATCAATTTTGCGTAAAAGCTTCTCAATAATTTCCTGAACCAAATAATGTTTCCCCGGGTGTTTCTTCTCCAGTTTTGCAGTAAGGAACTCAAAAATCGGCTTTCCTATTTCATTGCCCCACATATAAATAAAATCAAGGGTCGGTTTAATGTTGGCTGTGATGTCGTGCTTGTATATTATTTCAAGATTGTTTTCTTCCAGCTTTTTAGTAAACTCCTGCCATTTGTGGCCGGACTTTTCATGTGCTTCATCCACACGGAAATAATCGATCACAACCCAGCGTCCACCCGGTTTTAAAATGGCCAAGACATTATTAATGGCTTTGTCTAATCCCATGTATTGCAGCGATTCCGAATGGATTACAGTATCAAAAAAATGCTTATAATCATCAACAGGCATTTTTTGAAATTTAGCATGGATCAGTTTGGCTTGTGGGTATTTTTTGGAAATATAATTTATCTGAACCCGATCGGGTGTAATCCCGGTTGGTTGCAAATTCCTTTCCAATAATAAACCGATTAATCCACCCATACCGCACCCAACATCAAGCACCGTACCCTTTTCGTTGCATATTTGTTCAATAATTAATTCCGCGTAGCGGATTTGAGCCTGGCGGATGTCATTAAAGCTAATCGCATCTGCCGGTTTAGTTGGGTCATCAAAATAACCATAATGTAAAAAACCGGTTTTTAGGATTTGGTCGTATAGTTTTAGTTGCGGGTCCTCAGCAGACCTCTTTAAGTTTTTCTGATTCTTTTTTGCTGTGAAGGCCTTCCAAATATGGGGCGGCCAGAAGATTTTTTTTAATAAAGGTTTAAACATTAGTACCCGTGCTTTTTCTATGTAAAGAATTTAATGTTAAAAATTTTGTGTAGGGTAAAATAGATAAAACTAACTTTAACAAAAAAAAAGGATCGATTAAAGTAAAAAGTTTAAAATTTATTGGAATTGTTTTGACAAATGACATTCTATTCTTTAAATTTACCAGCTATTGTAAACAATAAATCGGAGAAATGAATGGCAATTCAGACGCTTGATTTAAGAAAGATGCACAAAAAAAACATAAATATCTATGAAGCTTGCTTATTAATTTCTGCACGGGCCAGGCAAATTAATTCAGTCCGATTAGAAGAAAAGAAAGAAAATGAAATCCTTAATGACATGGACATGTACGATGAGGCCGATGTATATGATCGTGAATTAATGGAAGATATGAAATTTGAAAAAGAGATAAACCCAACTGTGATTGCGCAGGAAGAATTTTTTAGCAGCAAAATCCGTGCATTCTATCCAGAAAAAGAAGACGAAACAAAAGGTGCATAAATTGTCCTTTTGACGCTTAGGCCTAAAAAAATTGACAGACTTCTTATAATACTCTATTTTTTAGCCTTCAAACTAACAGTCCATATCTGGGGAGATATAATGAAAATCAAAGAAAAAATCGAGAATCATATTGCGATATTAACATTGTCCGGCAAAATGATGGGTGGACCTGAAACACAAGCTCTTCACGATCATATTAAAGGTTTGATCTCTGATGGCATAAATAAAGTGGTTATTGACCTAGGCGATGTAAAGTGGATGAACAGTACAGGAATGGGTGTTTTAATGGCAAGTATGACAACCCTTAAAAATGCTGATGGTAAATTGGCCTTGGCCAGGGTTACAGAAAAGGTTCAGAGCTTGCTGATGATCACACAGTTGATAAAAGTATTTTTAACATTTGAAACAGTAGAACGGGCTATTTCTAATTTAGACTAACTTTAAAACAAGTTTTAAGTTTAAGGGATTAGGTATTTTTACCTGATCCCTTTTTTTGTTTTAGAGCATCTATCTTTTTATTTTATCAATGATCTGACAAAAATTTCAGGATGAATAACATGGATGAACAGAAACTTTCTACAACTGAACTGGAAAAACAACTCCACCGCAAAACCATCGAGATGGAATCGATCCAGCAAATCGGCCAGGCCCTCAGCTCCGAATTAAGAATTGAGCGGCTATTGATGCTTGTGATCCGTGAAGTAAATAAACTAATGGATTCCGAACGAGGCACTTTTTATATCGTTGATAAAGAAAAAGGTGAGTTGTGGTCCAAAGTCGCGCAGGATGCGGAGATTTTGGAAATACGTTTAAAAATTGGCGTGGGCATTGCCGGCCATGTTGCAAAAACGGGAGATGTGATCAATATTCCCGATGCTTATAAAGACGACCGCTTTAATCCGGCCATTGACAAAAAAACAGGGTTTAAAACACGCTCAATATTATGTATGCCTATTTTTGAAGCTTCCGATGGTGCGAAAAAGGAAAAAAATATTATTGGCGTGCTGCAAATCTTAAATAAGCGTAATGGCGTTTTCGAAGAATCGGATGAAGAACTCTTGGCCAGTATGGCTTCCCAAATTGCTATCGCCATTAATAATTCCAACCTCTATTCCCGTCTGGAGAAAAAAGTAAACGAACTTGATTTACTTTTTGATATCGAACGCGAACTTACAAAAGCCTATGATCTAGACGACCTGCTTAATATTTTAATCGATAAAATTACAGAAACCATTGCAGTTGAAGCGGCGATTATAACTTTGCGTGATCTCCAGACAAAAGAGTATTCCAAACGTGTAGTAAAAAATATCGATCTTGAAAAAGCGAGCCAGATGTTTTTTTCTGGTAACTCCGGTATTGTAGGGGAAGTTGTGCAAAGTGGTGAGGTTTATTACACAAACGATGCCAGCAGTGATCCTTTGTTTAGTGAGGGTTTTGCAAAAAAAATTGGTATCGATATAAAACAGCTTGCCTGTGTCCCGTTAAAAATAAACGATGAAGTGATCGGGATTCTTGAGGTGTTCAATAAATCCGAGGAAAATGATTATTTCAGCCAGGCCGATATGCGCTTGCTTACGTCGTTAAGTGGCCAAATTTCCCGTGCGATCGAAACCTTTCAGCTAAAAGAAGAAAAAATCAAAGCCGACCGTTTGTCTTCCATCGGTAATATGATGAGTACAATTGTGCATGATTTGCGTACACCGATGAACAATATTTATGGATTTGTAGACCTGCTTCAGGAAGAAGAAGAAGCCGAAACCCGTAAAGAGTATTCGGATATAATCATAAAGCAGATCAAATTTTTAACCAACATGACTACCGATGTGCTCGATTTTGCAAAAGGTAAATCCAGTATCTTGCCGGTTAAATGTGCCGTAAATAAAATTCTTGACGAATTCCAGAAGTTTTTTGAAGGCGATGTTAAAAAGAAAGGTTTCGAGTTTGAAACGGCCTGCAACACGGCAAGCATGATTTATGTTGATCCCGAAAAAACCCAGCGTATTTTTATGAATATTATGAAAAATGCCCTGGAGGCGATGGAGCCGGGCGGCAAATTTTCGATCATCGCAAATAAAGAAGGCGATGATGTTGTTTTCCTGCTATCCGATACGGGTGCGGGTATCCCCGATGAAATTAAACAAACATTATTCGACTCCTTTGTGACCAGCGGTAAGAAGGGCGGAACAGGACTTGGTTTGGCCATTGTAAAAAAATTAATCGAGGAGCAGAAAGGGCGGATTGAGGTTGAATCGGAGGTAAACAAAGGGACAACATTTAAAATTTATTTTCCGAGGTTAAATTAGACAATTTATTTTTTATGCTTAATTAGTGTCTGTCTATTAAAGTAGACAATTTATGTTTTGTCATACTGTGATCCCGCCGCAGTTTTGGTGGGAGAAGTATCTCAAATCGTGATATTACAGAGCCGGTAATTATATATAGAGGTCCTTCGTAATAGAACAACTCAGGATGACAGGCTTTGACGAGTTTAGAGACAAACACCAATTATTAGCTGCATTCTGATTATATTTTTCAGGGATTGTATGCGTTTATTTTTGATAGCCCTAATGTTTTTTTTGTTTTCATGTTCAAAAGAGAAGGGCGAAACCATGAGCGAAGACCAATTTAAATCGTTGCGCACCGAAATGGTAAAACGGCAAATCCTGGCCCGTGGCGTAAAAGATTCGTTTGTAATCAGTGCTTTAAAAACAGTGCCCCGGCACGCGTTTGTCCCCAAGGATGAGCGCAACTTTGCCTACAAAGACGAAGCCCGCTCCATTGGCAAAGGCCAGACCATCAGCCAGCCCTACATTGTAGCTTTTATGACCGAAGAGCTGCATGTAAAACCCGGCGACCGTGTTTTGGAAATTGGGACCGGTTCCGGTTATCAGGCCTCAATACTGGCGCAGATTGTCGATACGGTTTACTCCATCGAAATAATCAAGGAATTGGCCGAGGAAGCGAAAATACGAGTAGGAAACCTTGGCTATAAAAACATTATCATTAAACAAGGCGATGGCTATATTGGCTGGCCGGAAAAAGCCCCTTTTGACGCCATAATTGTAACGGCAGCGCTGCCTACAATCCCACCGGATTTACTTGAACAATTAAAAGTGGGCGGGCGTATGATTTTACCTGTCGGGAAATATGTGCAGGAGTTGGTTGTGATCAGTAAAAATGAAGGTGGCCATACAATGGATAGTGTGCTTCCCGTACGCTTTGTACCGATGACAGGAAAAATTTTAGAGCAGGAACAACAGGATACACAAGAATAATTTTGTTGCTATTCTTTCTAATTCGTGTAGCGGGTTAGTATATTTAGATATTTTAATAAAGGTTTTAATTGTATTCAAAAAGACGTGCAGAATTAGCAGGATCGATAATACGCGGGCGTTTAAAACACGATCATTGGGCGCGTTTCTATGGTTTGCTGGTTTATAAACAGAAAAAATCCCTGCTTTCTGATGAAGAGATCAGGACAATTCAGGCAGAATTATTAGATCACGGCCTATATTCCCAGGCCGAGTATTCCAAGAAAAAATATTACCTCCGGATAGTTGCATCAGATCATCAACCGGGTAAAAACCAAGTTGTTGTACCTGTTCTGCTGTTTTTAATTACCATTTTGACAACCGCCATTACCGGGGCACAGCTCAGTGTTGCCGATCCTTTTAGTAGCTGGGCAAGTTTTAGTTATGGTTTTAATTATTCTTTTGCTTTGCTTTCTATTTTATTTTGTCACGAGATGGGCCATTATCTGTATGCACGTCACTACGGATTAAAGGTAACCTTGCCATATTTTATCCCATTTTATTTTCCATTGATGTTCAATTTTGGCACTTTTGGCGCTTTTATCCGCCTAAAGGAGCAAATCCCACATAAAAAAGCTTTGTTTGATATTGGTGTGGCCGGCCCCTTGGCTGGGTTTGTGGTCAGCGTTATTTTTCTGTTGGTTGGGTTTCAGCAAATTGGCAGTGAAGACGCCATGTGGAGAACTATTTCGGCCATACATCCCCTTAGCGCCAACACAGAGGGCGTGCTTACATTTGGCAGCAATATTTTATTCGATTTTATTGCAGAGCAAACCGGAAGGACTTATCTGCCCATGTCGGAGATGTACCATTTCCCATTTATTGTGGCCGGTTGGTTTGGCTTGCTGATAACATCCCTAAACCTGATGCCGATCGGACAACTGGACGGCGGGCATATTACCCACGCTATGTTTGGGGGGCAGGCGGCACGGATTGCTATTTTGGGTTTTGCCGCGCTTGTGGGATTAAATATTTATCTTATCTCCCAATTTAATTCCTTTGTGTATATTTTGTGGCCATTCCTGATTATCCTGTTTATTAAATTTAAGCACCCGCCAACATTGGATGACTCGGTTCCCATTGGGCCGGGACGGAAATTAATTGGTTATATCGCTTATTTAATTTTTATTCTCTGTTTTTCACCCATGCCTATTTACCTGCAATAGGAGAGTTCCTTTTATGTTTTGGATTGTTGTATTGGTTGTAATGATGATTGTTCTGGCTTGGGCCGGATTGATATTTTTACGCAAAGTATTGTGGGACGCAGTGCATCAAAACTTACTGGACTTAGAAGATAATTTTGAGGGAAAAGTAATTCGCAACGGTTTCGCTGCCCGCCCTGTTTTTCATGGAAAAATAGCTGGAAACGAATTGACGATAAACTTTAGCACGGCCAAATCCGGTAGGGGGCGCAAAACATATATCGATATTTCCATAAATGTCGCATCGGATTTTTCCCTGACAATCACAGAAAAAAACTGGCAGCAGGAGCAGGGTAATGACAGCCCGGAAAATGCCTGTGAACTTGTAACAAATAATGAGAAAGTTTTTTATATCATGCCGGCAGATAGCGCGAAAGTACAAGAGATTATCAAGAAAAAAGAGTTAAAAGACATTTTAGACGGGTTTAAAAACCTGGCCTATTTTTTTATTGGCCAAACGGGTATAATTTGCGAGTTTTGGTCGGATAAAATTGATGATGATACGGCGTTCGAAAAACTGCAACCCCAGTTGGAACAAATCCAAACCTTACAAAAAATATTAAATAAATAAACGTAGAGGCGCGATTTATTGCGCCTACCCGGTTTTAGATTCGTGAACTAGCCGATATGAAAATGTAAAATATCAAGACGTGATAAATCACGTCTCTACTAAAAATAGATGAGAGAAGAATGAATCAGGAAATAAACATAAAACATAAAGCCGGTTATATCGCCATTTTTGGGCTGCCTAATTCCGGTAAATCCACTTTGCTAAATGCCCTGCTTGATATTCGTTTGGCGATTATTTCGGCGCGTCCGCATACAACGCGGCGTAATGTGCTGGGCATTTTAAACGAAGAAAACCTACAATGTGTTTTTATGGACACACCGGGTATTGTTAAGCCTAAATATGAACTCCATAAAAAAATGGTTAAAAATATCGAGAATGCCCTGGGCGATGCGGACCTATTGTTGTTGATGGTCGATTGTACACACAAAAAACATCCCATCGATGTTGATTTGAAAGCATTTAAAACGTCGGCACACCGTACTGTTTTAATTCTTAATAAAATTGACCTGATCGGAAAGTCTAAAATATTACCGCTCATCGAGCTTTACCAAAACTGGGCGCCTTTTGATACGATCGTGCCTATCTCCGCCACAAAAAAAGAAGGCCTGGATGTTCTAAAAGAAGAGATCGAAAAGAACCTGCCCTTAAGCCCGCCTTTTTATGACAAGGACGCCATCACCGATCAGCCTGAACGCTTCTTTGTAAGTGAGTTGATCCGCGAGCAAATTTTTCGGTCGTACCATGAAGAAATCCCTTATTCCACAGAAGTAATGATCAAAGAGTTTAAGGAGCGCGATAAGGGCAAAGACTATATCGAGGCCATTATTTTTGTGGAACGTGATTCACAAAAAGGGATCATCATTGGTGCAAAAGGGGCCAAGCTAAAAGATGTTGGCGCCAAGGCGCGCAGCGTGATCGAACAGTTCTTAGGACGAAAAATCTATCTTGATTTGCGTGTAAAAGTAAACCCATCCTGGCGGCGAAGCGAAAGTAAGTTGAAGCAAATGGGTTATTAGAACTTTAGATGTGCTTCCTTAAAGAAGTGGGAAACCCTCTCTTTTGTTTCGATTTGACTATTTTTATTAATTTTGTATATTTCTTGTACAATTGTACGATGGAGGTTGCGACGTATGCGAATTGTAGTTGACACATCCGTTATAGTTGCGGTTATTACGAATGAGCTGCATAAAAACAGGTTAATAGAAATTACAAAAGGCGCTGAACTTATAGCCCCGGCATCATTGCACTGGGAAATTGGCAATGCTTTTTCTGCTATGTTTCGGCGTGAGAGAATTAGTTTGGAACAAGCAAAGTCGGCTTTAAGCGTGTATAAAAAGATTCCAATTAAATTCCATGATGTGCGCTTGGATTCTGTTTTGGAGCTTTCAAAGAAATACAATTTATATGCTTATGATATTTATTTTCTTTTATGCGCAAAAAATTTAAAAGTACCTTTACTGTCTATAGATAGGCAAATGTTGGCTAGTGGTACAGAAATGGGTTTAAACATAATAGAGGTATAAAATGATTACATACACATACAGTGAAGCAAGGCAAAATTTATCTTCACTTTTAGATAATGCCAAAAAAGAAGGTGAGATAATGATTAGAAGAAAAGATGGTTCTACTTTTATGGTCCGTCCAATAAATTCTGTTAAATCGCCTTTAGATGTTGCTGGTGTTGATGTAAAGATATCATCTGATGAAATTGTGAGTTCAATACGGGAAATACGCGAACGTTAAGCAATCAAACCCAACAACACTTAAACAGAGTTCTTTATTTTGAAACTTATTATAAATTTAAAGACAATTATATTCTAATAGCTTACCTGTCTTCTCATGAAAAAATTACTTCTTTTTGATATCGACGGCACCCTGGTTACCGGGCGTGGTATCCCCAAAAAAATAATCTTAAAAATTATTCACGATCGTTTTCCCGGTTTCCAAAATGGTCATCAGGTTGCGTTTAACGGCATGACCGATCCTTTGATTGTGCAGCAGGTTTTGGCGGCCAATAATTATAAAGTCGGATTAGACGACCCGCTTATTGGTTCCATTTTAGATGCGTTTCTGGCCGAACTCGAAAATCAGGTCACACCTAAATCGCCACCGGATGTATTGCCCGGCGTGCATGAATTATTGCAGGCGTGCGAGCAGGATAAAGACATATTTTTAGGATTGGTAACCGGCAATGCCATGCACGGCGCAAAAATTAAATTGAATGCCGCCGGGTTGAACGGTTATTTTCCCCTTGGCGCTTTTGGCAGTGATCATTGGAATCGAAATAAATTGCCGCCTATTGCCATCGAACGGGCCGCTAAATATTTTGGCGAAAACTTTTCCAAAGAAAATACCTGGATTATCGGCGATAGCCCCAAAGATGTGCAATGCGCCAAAACAAATAATCTGAAATGCTTGGCAGTTTTAACGGGCAAAGTTGAGAAGAAGGTGATGAAAAATGCCGGGGCCGATTTTGTGATGAACGACCTGAGTGATTTGGAGACTTTTTTTTCTGCGCTGAATGCCGGGAAGTAAAAAATAATTCGACTGCACTATTCGTATTAAAATGGAAGCAAACCATGAAGAAAATTATCGATGAAACGACTACGACCTTAAAGGCCTTTTACGAGGATAAAAAACAATACCAGCCGATTATTGCTTTTTTTGCAGGATTTACCTGGGATAGCTTTACCCTTACGCGTATCGATTTATTGCTGGACAACCTGATCATGTTTTCCTATATCATTCTGGCTGGGGTTTTTATCTACCTGATCAACCTGATCGAAGAGGACATCATTAAAAATGAAAAACTTTTAAAATTTAAGGATTGGTACCCCAACCTCGTTCAATTCTTTTTTGGCGGTTTATTTAGCGGCTACGTGGTTTACTATTTCCAGAGCGCCTCCATCACAAAAAACTGGCTTTTTCTTCTTTTTCTGATTTTACTTTTGGTAAGCAACGAGTTTATCAAAAACAGGTTAAGCAATTTTACCTTTCAGATTGTTTTTTATTACCTGGCCACTTTCTCGTTTTTTATATTTTATTTGCCTGTTTTATTTGAGACTATGAGCGCCCTTGTTTTTATTTTAAGCGGCTTGGTCAGTTCCGGGTTTATCGCCGGGCTTATTTATCTTCTTTACAAACAACTGCATGAAAAAATGAAAATAAAAATTAAGGATTTGTTGATCACCCTGGGTTCCATTTATCTGGTTTTTAATTTGCTCTATTTTACAAACCTGATTCCGCCGGTTCCGCTTTCATTAAAAGAAGCGGGGATTTATCATCATGTAAGCCGTACAGGCGACGGTTATAAAGTCCGCTTTGAAAAAGGCAGTTGGTACGAGCCATTAAAAGATGCCGATGATGATTTCCGTTATGCACCAGGCGATACGGTTTACTGCTTTGCCTCCGTCTTTGCGCCCACAAACCTCAATACGCGCATTTACCACCACTGGCAAATGTACAACGAAAAAGAGGATGAATGGGTGACAACCGACCGGACAAATTATAAAATCCGTGGTGGCCGCGATGGCGGTTACCGTGGGTATACATTAAAGAAAAATGTCCAAGCCGGATTGTGGCGCATCGATGTAGAGACCGAGCGGCGGCAGGTTTTAGGTACAATCTCTTTTGAAATTGAAAAAGTTGAAAACAGGCCTTTACTGGTTGAAGCAATCAAATAATTATTGTGATAAAATCACCCAAAAGGGAAAATCTTTTAAACCTTAAAAACCCTCCTATTAAAGACGGAATACCGGAACAAGCCTTCGACGTGAGCTCAGTCGAACGTTCGGCATGCCGATAACCCTGTCAACTTGAAAAAGATACCATTATTATTTTACCGTTCACTAAACAAAATATACAATTTAGTCATTGCCCGTTATGAACTCGTTTCTTGTTCCCGTATATAGGGACAACTAAACGAGTAATATCTTCAACCTTAGCAGGGCTTTTAAATGAAAGTTTATTTCACAGATAACCGAATTCACTTGACTGCTGCATGGGGGATGAAAATCTAACGCAGCCCAGTTAAGTGTAGCCCTGCCTAAGGTTGATTTTTATCTATGAAAAATTAAATCAACACACCAAGCCCATCTATTTACATACCTTTGTCCTCATCTGTATTTTAACTTTTTAGCTATTAACCTCAATTCGTGCCGTTTATATTGTAATAAGTAGATTTGAATCGTACTGATTTACTATATTGGACGTAAATAAATCCAGGTATTTTACTACTAAGATCATGACTATAATTCAGCAAGCGGCGGCCATTCCTTATCGTTTTGAAAAAGAAAGTTTATATATTTTACTTATCCGTTCGCGCAATGGAAAAAAATGGATTATCCCCAAAGGGATTATTGAGGATGGTGACAGCGCCCGCTTCACAGCAGAAAAAGAGACAGAGGAAGAAGCAGGTGTCCGGGGAAAAACCCAAAATAAAATTATCGGGAATTATGACTATTTTAAATGGAACAGTACATGCCGGGTAAAAGTATTTGCAATGGAAGTTGAACAGATGTTGGATGACTGGGAAGAAAAATCTTTTCGGGAGCGCACTTGGGTAAAAGCTAATGAAGCGCAAAAAATGGTTAAGCCTAAGGCGCTTCGTAAAATTATAAAACAATTTATCAAGACTAAAACAAAATTGTAGAACAGGGATGGAATGACAGAAAACGATTTAAAATATATTAACCGGGAAATCAGTTGGCTTTCTTTTAACCAGCGCGTTTTGCAAGAAGCCATGGACGAAAATGTACCGCTTTTGGAGAGGCTTAAATTTCTTGGGATATTTTCATCCAATTTAGATGAGTTTTATCGCGTGCGCGTTGCCACCTATACGCGGATGATGAATGCCGGTATAAAAAAGGCCATGGGCGAATCGCCTAAAAAAGTGCTGAACCAGATACAAAAAAAGGTTCTGTAACTGCGCGACCAGTTTGATGAGATTTTTAAAACCGTTCTTTCGGTGCTGGAAAAAGAAAACATTTTTATGATCAATGAAACACAATTAAATGAAGATCAGAAAACCTTTGTCCAGAAATATTTTGATGAGCAGGTACGCCCGCGCCTGGTGCCGATAATGATCGAGGAAAAACGCAAGTTCCCCTATTTACAGAATCAGTCCATTTATTTGGCCATCCGCCTGGCTAATTCCAAAGTCCAGGACAATGTGTGTTATTCTCTGATCGAGCTTCCGGTGGACACTCTTTCCCGTTTTGTAGTCTTGCCGCAAACCGATACGAAACACCATATTATTATGCTGGACGATGTGATCCGTTTTGCTTTAGCCGATATTTTTTCGATCCTGGATTACGATACTTTTAACGCTTACACGATAAAGCTTACCCGTGATGCAGAGTTTGATATCAACGATGACATCACTAAAAGTTTTTATGAGAAAATTGCCAAAAGTATTAAAGACCGTCAAAAAGGACAGATTGTCCGTTTTGTGTACGACCGCACAATGCCAAAGGAAATGTTAAACTTTTTTCTAAGCAAAATAAAAATTAAAGATGAAGAAAATATAATTTCCGGTGGGCGTTACCATAATGCCCGTGATTTTATGGGTTTCCCGACTTTGGGTTTAAAAAAACTGTGTTATAAACCGCAACCGCAACTGACGCATCCAGATTTTAAACCCAATACAAGCATCATCGAAAGCGTGAAGAAAAAGGATATTCTGCTTCATTATCCATACCATTCCTATCATTATGTGATTGAGCTGCTGCGCGAAGCCGCTATCGACCCTAAAGTAAAAGCAATAAAAATTACACTATACCGCCTGGCGCGTAACTCCAATGTGATCAACGCGTTGATCAATGCCATGCGTAATGGAAAATCTGTAACAGTGGTGATTGAACTGCAAGCCCGCTTTGATGAGGCCGCAAATATCCAGTGGGCAAAAAGTTTAACCGAGGAAGGTGCCCGCATCCTGGGTGGCGTGCCGGGATTAAAAGTACACGCCAAGCTGTTGCAAATTGTGCGCAAAGAGCAGGAAAAAGATGCCCTCTATACTTACATCAGCACGGGCAATTTTAACGAATCCACCGCCAAATTATATAGCGACCACGGTTTGTTTACCTCCCATGTGGCCATCTCCAAAGAGGTAAAAAAGGTTTTTGATTTTCTTGAAAATAATTACAAAACTTTTGCATACAAACATCTTCTTGTCTCGCCGTTTTTTATGCGTAAAAAATTGAGCAAGCTGATCAAAAACGAAATTAAGATTGCGGGGTTGGGCAAAGATGCTTACATCTACATAAAACTAAATAACCTGGTCGACCGTGAAATGATCGATAAATTATACAAGGCGTCTGCTGCCGGGGTGAAAATAAAAATGATCATCCGTGGAATTTGCGCACTGGTTCCCGGCATCCCCGGTGTTAGCGAAAATATTGAGGTGTACAGTATTTTGGATAAATATCTTGAGCATTCGCGCATCCTTGTTTTTGGCAATGACGGCGATGAGAAGTATTTTCTTTCTTCCGCCGATTGGATGATCCGCAACCTGGATAACCGGATCGAGGTTGCCACGCCTGTGTACGACGCACATATCCAAAAAGAGCTTAAAAACTTTTTTAAGGTTCAGTTTAGCGATGGACAGAAGGCACGGATTATTACGGAAAAACTGGATAATAAGTACAGAAAAAATAATGGGAAACTTGGCCGGCAGGCCCAGGTTGTTCAATATGAATATTTAAAAAATCAAGATTAGGCTGGCAGATTGTGATTGAAACCCAATTTATTACTTTTACTGAAAACCCCTCGACGGATGCTTTTGGTTTACTGTTCAAAAAATCAAATTCTATAAAATGGACTAGTACACGCCAGGAAAAAATTTCAATTTTAGATTCCTTCGATGGCCGCATGTACCAGAACGGTTATCTGGTAAAATATGCCGATGGCACATTGATTATCCGGGGCATGTCCAAATACACCAAAGATTATTCGACGCTGATCCCTCATTTAAATAAGCCCTTATTTGCATCAAACTTTAAGGAAGGGGAATTAAAAAATCTTTTAAACCCGATTTTAAATGTGCGCGCATTGATGGAGCGTCTTTCGTTGGAGATGCGGGTCAAACATTTTAATATTATTAATGGAGACAAAAAAACAATTGCACGGGGGACATTTGTCGCTTGTATAAATAGTGCTGTCCCCGAGGAGCCGGAAAAAATCCTTTGTTCTCTCATGCCCTTGCGTGGTTATGAAAAAGAGCTGCAAAAATCGGTGGGCAATTGGCCCATTACAGGCGTCTATAAAAATTTTGAAACCGCCGTCTTGGCAACGTTTGACCTTGATCTCGTCAATAAATCCAAGCCCTCATTTCTATTTAGTGCAGATATGTCCATGGCACAGGCTTTTAAAACCATCTTAAAAGAGAGTTTTGAGATAATGCGCCAAAACGAACAAGGCATAATCGATGATATTGATATAGAGTTTCTGCATGATTATCGGGTTTCCGGGCGGAGGATGCGCTCGGCCTTAAGTTTAATAAAAGGGATCGTTTCACCGGAAATGGGCAAAGCATTAAGCGACGATTTGAAAGAGGTCGGTATTGTAAGTGGCCCGTTGCGTGACCTGGATGTGTACCTTTTGCGGGAAGGGGAATATAAAAAACTTATTCCCGGTGGCGGTTCATCCAAGGAGTTGCACAGCATTTTTATTACATTAAAATCAAGGCGCCGCAGGGCCCTAAAAAATATGCGGATTTTGCTACGGTCCGAAGAGTACCGGGAGATGGTGGCACGCTGGGAAAATATTTTTGAAGATTTTGACCAATATGTGGAAAACGATGTACCCATTTTGGAAGCCGCATCCAATTTGATTTACAAACGCTATAAACGCGTCTCAAAAGATGGCGGAGTTCTTACGTCCGAAAGCCCGGACGAAGGTTTTCATGAACTGCGTATAACGTGCAAAAAGCTACGTTACCTCATCGAGTTTTTCAGTTCCTTATATGAACCGGGAAAAATATCATTGCTCCTAAAACAGCTCAAAAAGCTACAGGAAAATCTGGGTGATTTTAATGACCTCTCAGTTCAGGTGGAAACATTGAATGGGTTTTTGGCCAGCGCAACCCGGAAAAAAAATATGGCCCTTGTGCAGGAATTATCGGGCTTGATTGCTGTACTGAGTTTCAAAAAGCAGCAGCTAAGGGAGGCGTTTCACCTTTTGTTTGAATCCTTTGAAACAACGGAAAACCGCGCCCTTTTTAAAGAAATGTTTTTATTAACCTGAGTTCGATCTACAGAAAATATTTATTTTTAGTATTATTTTTTTCTGGAACTCACCCCTAAGTCCCCTCTCTTAAAAGAGAGGGGACTTGAAAAACATAAAAATCAGCTGAAACTGCGTAGGGGTGAGTTGTTTTATATGCCTTTCTTATCGTTAGAATGATTTGTTCAAAGTAAAAGTTTTATATCGAACTCACATTTTATTAGAAGAGTACCAAACACGGAATCGGGGAGCTGTAAGGTTACATTGCAAAACCTTGCAGGCCTAAATTGACACGAATGTAAATAACAGGAAAACCAAATGAAGATTATTGCATTTTATAGTATGAAGGGCGGTGTTGGCAAAACGGCATCTTCGGTAAATATTGCCTATCAGGCCGCGCAAGCCGGTAAACAAACGCTTTTAGTGGATATTGACCCACAAGCTTCGGCCGGCTATTATTTTCGTATTAAACCGCGTAAAAAACATAGCAGCGAAACACTGATCGATGGTGGAAAGAAGGTCGAAAAAAATATTCGGGCGACCGATTACAAAAACCTGGATTTACTGCCGGCAGATATGTCTTATCGTAATTTGGACTTAATCCTTGATCATTTAAAAAAGCCTAAAAAACAGTTAAAATCGGTTTTATCCCCTCTAAAAAAAGAATACGATTATGTTGTTTTAGATTGCCCACCCAATATAACCCTGGTTTCTGAAAATATTTTCCATGCGGCCGATTTAATCATCACGCCACTCATCCCCACAACGCTTTCGCAGCTTACTTACGAGAAACTAATGGTCTTTTTTGAAGAGATGAACCTTAAAAAATCCAATGTTTACCCCTTCTTCTCGATGGTGGAACGGCGTAAAAAACTGCATCAGGATTTAATGGCCTCCTTGCCCAAAGGAAAAAAACGATTTCTTAAAACAACAATTCCTTACTCCAGCGTTATCGAGCGCATGGGCATAGAACGCGCCCCTGTGGATGAGTTTGAACCGGGATCAATCGCCGCAAAAGCTTTTGCCAGCCTATGGGCAGAGATTAAAAAATTATAGACGGGAGACAAAAATGATTAAAAAATTTATAATCCTGTTTTTGTTTATATTAAATTTACTTCCTTTGGTTGCCCAGGACACGACCCATGTCTTAATCGTGTATTTTAGCAAAACAGGGCACACAAAACGCATGGCCGAAAATGTCGCTAAAGGTGCGGGCTCCATAGGGAACGTTTCTGTTAAACTGCTTGCTGTGGACAAGGCTACCAACAGAGATGTTTTGCAGGCGGATGCCATTATTTTGGGCAGCCCGGTTTATAACGCCAATGTTGCCCCGCCGCTGCAAAATTTTATCAATAATTGGCCTTTTCAGGGAGCGCCGCTTAAAGATAAAATTGGTGCTGTTTTTGTGAGTGCCGGCGGCATCTCTACCGGTGAGGAAATTGTGCAGCTAAACGTGTTGCATTCCATGTTAGTTTTTGGGATGGTTATTGTGGGCGGTGGAAGCTGGCACTCGGCTTTTGGGGCATCGGCCATCACGGGAGAAGCGCCCTTCGATACGAAAGGACAATCGTCCGAAATGGATGAGCAGTTTTTACTGAAAGCGGAGATGCTGGGAAAACGGGTCGCCGGGATTGCTAAAAAACTAAAATAATTATTTTATAAACACTAACCTTGTTCCCGGTATTGCTGTGTTGAGTAAACCCACACCTTGCTTCCTAACTTATTATAAGTAGATCGTTTATATTTTAAAATAAATCAATTTTGCCCACACAGAGGCGATAAATATGCAGAATAATTTTAAGTTCTGCGCCTTTGCGGGCTCTGCGGTAAAACTGAAAGAACTTTATTAATTCCATTAGACATATTTTTTTATACTTACTTTACATTGAGGCCCTATGTTTTTAGAAAATGCAACACGCGGTGAAAACCAATTTTGGCGTTACTTTATCTCCATTCTAATTGTGATTCTCGCCTATATTATTGGCCAGGTGCCGCTTGGGGTTGTGGTGTTTTTAATGGCGCCGAACCCGGATGTTTTAATGGAGTTTGCCAAAAAGATTGATTTTAGCCTGATCGGGCTAAACCCAAATCTTGGCCTGTTGCTTCTTTTATTTATGTTTGTCCTTAGCTTTTTGGCGCTTCTTTTTGTGGTGGTTAAAATCCATAATAAAAAATTTATCGATGTTGTCACCGCCCGTAATAAAATTGATTGGGGGCGTATTTTCTGGGCTTTTGGCTTGTGGATGGGGCTTACAATTTTAGCGGAAACGATTTTCTATTTTCTCACACCGGAAAATTATATCACCCAATTTGACCTTGGGTTATTTATCCCGCTTGTACTAATCGCGCTGCTCATAATGCCCATCCAAACCAGTTTTGAAGAGATTTTTGTTCGCGGTTATCTTTTGCAGGGAATCGGGCTCATCGGCGTTTACCGCATGGTACCTTTAATTGTAACATCGCTGGTTTTTGGTACTTTACACATGATGAACCCGGAGATAGAAAGCTTTGGGCTTGGGATAATGATGATCTTTTATATCGGGTCGGGGATTGTTATGGGCCTGATTGCTTTGATGGACGAAGGGCTGGAACTTTCCCTGGGATTGCATGCGGCCAATAATATTTATTCCACCCTTTTTGTTACTTATGCCGGCGGTGCTTTGCAAACACCGGCCATTTTTAAAACGGAAGAGTTGGACCAACAATTAATGTTGATGGGCTGGCTTGCGGTTTCTGCTGTTTTTATTTTTCTCGCGTCAAAAAAATATAACTGGAAAAATTGGGGCAAACTTTTAGGCAAGATTGATTTCAATATTGGATCCAAAGTATGATGGATCTAAATATCTTATTGAAAGAAATCCGCGCTTGCACCGTTTGTGAAGAATATCTGCTTTTAGGCCCACGACCAATATTAGCTGCATCTAAAAAATCCAGAATATTGATTGTTGGCCAGGCGCCGGGTACACGTGTACATAAAAGTGGCATACCATGGGACGACCCAAGTGGGGATAAATTACGCGACTGGTTGGGTGTGGATAAAAAAACATTTTATAATGACGATAAAATTGCCATTGTCCCTATGGGACTTTGCTATCCCGGCAAAGGAAAAACAGGCGATTTGCCTCCACGCAAGGAATGTGCCGAACTCTATTTTGACCGTCTTCTTCCACTGATGAAAAATATTCAGTTAACAATTTTAATCGGGCAATACGCGCAGGCCTATTATCTTAAAAATAGACGCAAATCCAATCTTACCGAAACAGTAAAAGCCTGGCGGGACTATTTCCCTGAATATATTATTTTGCCACATCCTTCCCCACGAAATTTTGGCTGGTTTAAAAAGAATCCCTGGTTTGAAGAAGAGGTTTTGCCAATCCTAAAAACAAAAATCAATAAGCTGATAAAATAAAGCCACTAAGACATAAAAAAGTAACGATTCGTGAATTTGTGGCTTAAACTTGTAGGTTGGCTTTGCCCCCTTTTTTCTTTAGGACAGATGTGCTGATAAAATGACAATAGCTGCTTAAGACTTGCATTGTGTGAAAAAATTTACTAATTAATACGCGTCCGCATCAATCCCACCTTCTACGTAAAACCAAAATATAAATCAAATTAGGAAATCTTATGCAGATTACCGGAATGAAGTATGGTATGCCGATTATCCGTTTGTCTGAGTTCCCCGTTCCTCAAATTCTTGAAGAGAATGCTACGATGGAAGAGCTGGAATCATTAATCGCCAAACGTGGGAAATGTGTGGTTAAACCTGTTTTTTATGGCGGTGTGGGCAAAAAGGGCAAGGCCGGGTTGGTAAAGATTGTTTCATCGGCCATTGAGGCTATCGAGGCAAAAAAACAGTTGTTCTTTGCCAAGCACTTTTTCCAGAACCAGAATATCCAGGCCAATGGGGTGACGTACGAGGAATTTATTCCATCGGCGTATGAAGTTTATTTTAACCTGTCTGTCTCCACTGTCAGTCGTAAGGTAAATTTTACACTTACGCATAATGGCGGTGTGGATATTGAGGAATTGACGCCGGATGAAATTGTTGAATCGAGTTTTGACGGACTTACCGGATTAAAAGCCTATCATATTATTGATGCCCTGACAGAGATAAATGCCCCGCGCGAAATTATCAGTCCGCTGGCACAATACCTGCCGCGTTTGTGGAACCTTTATAATGATTATGGTTTCACAACTTTGGAGATAAACCCTATCCGTATGGAAAACCGTAAAGGCCGGCTTGTGCCAATCGCCTGTGATTTTAAAGCACAATTTGACCAGGACAATGTCCATTGGAAACGGTTAAAGCTCCCGCCGGAAATCTTCCAGACAGACATCTCGCCTTTTGAGGCCGAAATCAACCAATTGCGTACCTATCAAGGGCAAAGTGACGTGGTTGTAATTAATCCGCAAGGTACGGTTACGGCCTTTATGTTTGGCGGCGGGGCAAATAGCGCGGCAACCGAGGTGCTATCCGAAAAGGCAACAATTTCCAGCGATTTTGGCGGCAACCCGCCTTATGAAAAGATGTACCAGATCGCCCGGATCACTTATAAATACTGGCTGGAGCAAAGTAACGTGCTGCTTATAATCGGCGGTAAGGCCAATAACACGGATATTTTTATCACCTTCAAAGCGTTGTCTGATGCTTTGCGTGACTATACCGTGCAGCATGGGCGGCCGGAACTTTATGTGGTGGCCGGGCGCGGTGGGCCAAACCTGATTAAAGGAATGACTTACGCGCGTGATACTTTGGATAGCCTTAACATTCCCTATAAGTTTTTTGGTTATGATACATCGATGATCGATGTGGTGCATTATGCTGTGGAAATTGATAACTGGTTTCGTAAAAAATGAAGGCCCAAAAAATGAAAAATAAAAATGCCCTTAAATGCTTTGTTGGTGTAAATGCCCTGGACGAAATTGCCTCAAAAGATGCGCGTATTTGTGTAATGAATATTCTGGGCAATGAAAGTAAAAAAGTTACGCCTGTTTCGCATGAATTTAGCGGTGGCAATGTAGTGGCCGGGGTTCAATATGGCCGGGCGGGGAAATTAGAAACCGCCATTGGGGATATTCCTGTTTACAGTCGTTTGGCTGATGTTATGAAGAACCATGCTTTTGATACGGGGGTGATTTATTTACCGCCGGATGCGGTTTATCATGCTGTCGGCGAGTTATGCCATTATAATAAAAAATTAAAAAAGATTGTGATCATCACCGAGAAAATCAGCGTGAAAGACCAACGGTTGATTCGTACAATTTGCCAGGTTAATAAAGTGGATGTTTTTGGCGCTAATTGCCTGGGTGTTGCCGATTCCTGGAATCGTGTGCGTATTGGTGGCGCGTTGGGTGGTGATCGCCCCGATGAAACCCTTATAAAAGGTTCCCTTGCCATTCACAGTAATTCCGGAAATTTTAGTACAACAATCGCCGAGTACTTAAAAACAGAAGGGTTTGGGACGACAACAATTGTAAGCTCCGGCAAAGATGTTATCATTCAGTTTGCCATGACAGAATTTCTCTACGCCGTTCAAAATGATCCGAGAACGAAAGCCGTTGTTCTGTATGTGGAACCCGGCGGGTATTACGAACGTGAAGCGCTGGCCATGATTGAGTCGGGCAACCTGGTTTTTAAAAAACCGATTATTGTGTGCGTTACCGGACGCTGGAAATCAAATTTAACACGCTCTTGTGGCCATGCCGGCGCTTTGGCTGGTTCTGGCGATGATGCCCTTGCCAAAGAGAAATGGTTTGATGATTATTTTGGTGGAAAAGAATTTGACCCGGCCAAACCGGGTAATATTTCAAAAAAGGGAGTCCGTGTTTCTTCAATCCAGCAGATTCCGTTGGCCGCAAAAGCCTTGTATAAAAAACTGGGTTGGGGCGCCGATTTTGAAGCAAAGGGTTCGCTGGGGTTAAAGCCTTGGTTTGGCAATGATTTTGGTTTAAACCTTCCGCTGGAGTTACGCCTGCCAACAGTTGAGGCCATCGCGCCTTATAATGAAGAAATCGCCTCGGTAAATAAACAATTGGGGGTAACACATTTACGCCAAAATATGCGCAATAAGTCGGGTGCATCACGCATAAATGCAGCCACGCAGGTAGCCGAGTTGCACAATGTGCCTATTGTGGAGTTAATTTCCTACCCATTGGAAAGCAATATTTTATTTACTTTAATCAAATCGCATCCTGAAAAAGAACTGCTTCCCCTGGTAAATATATGTTTAAATTATCTTGCCTACATTGATGAATTTGAAAGCTCTGTTTTGTCTAAAGCCAAAGAAAACCAAGCCACACCCAACGCCGCTATTGCCTCCGTAATTGCCTTGCAAGGCAATAATAAAATATTTCGAAAGGCCCAAAAGTATATGGGCGTCTTACTCTCGACATTTAGCACAATTGGATTGCGTGACATCAATGATTCGATAGATTTGGAAATGGCAAATAAAGTTGCCTCTAATCTTATTTTAGAAAATGGTGACAACGCGACAGGTTTTACAAATTATTTAAATAAAAAGGTTGATGGCCTGTTGAGAAAAAGTCCTGTTTTACAATTCGGACAAAACTATTTAGAAAAAAATGGGGTGGAAGACGCCAATCTTTTTATGATTGTAACGGTGCTGCTACATACATCTTTCCAGTCTTTGGTTTATAAAAAAATCTCCCGTGAGACGGTGGAAAATCTTTTGTCTTATTTAACAATCATGGCAAAAGCGGTGATGCTTACTTCCATTAATCCGGATAAAAATAAGCTGCTTAAAGCCATTCGGATGCAAGAGGATTTTTCCGTTTTGGAAACCTCATTTGCCGAAACGGCATATCAGGCCATTTTTAATGAACGCCCTCAATCTACCAACCTCAAGGAGTTTTCATCATTACTCGCTTTAACCCTTACAAACGGGCCGGGCACGATTAGCGCTAAAGGGGCAAAGGAGAGTGTAAGCGCCCGTAATAATATCAGCGCGGCTTTTGTAGGTTTTTTAACAAACACAGGCCTTTCGCATGGCGGCAATGGATATGAAGCGGTAAAATATTTGTTAAATGCTTTTAAAGATTTAAACATCGATGATCCTGCAAAGCCGTTTGATGCGGATGTATTAAAAGAGTTGGCCTCAAAGAAAGCCCGTGAATTTCTCGATTATAAAAATCAGGCAAAACTAAAAGGTGTGGCACGCTATAACCGGATTCCCTGTATTAATCATCCTGTGTTTAAGGGGAAAAGGGTAAATATTGATCCGCGCGAAGATTTTATCCGTAAGCGGTTAAAAAGTGAAAATATAGAAAATGTGTGTTGGGATTATTATCATTATTTGGTCGAGGCGCTCTATGCGGTTGGGGCAACATCTAACATTTATTGTGTAAATATTGATGCGGTGATTGCTGTGATTTCTCTGAAATTGATGTGGCCGTTGTATAAAAATGGAACACTGAAAGAATCGAGTATGCAGGATATTGGTTTTTTGATTTTTCTTATTGGAAGGACGGTGGGCGTATCGGCTGAAATTGCAGACCACCGTGACCGGGGCCAGGATATGGATTGCCGCACACCGATCAAGGAAACGAAATATGTTGTTTGAGGTAGGAGCGCTTTCCAAGCGCGATTTTTGTTTTGTGTGATTTGAAATGTGGTTTCAACCCCATTCGCTGTCGGGAGACAGCTCCTACCTCTATACAAGAATTGGTGGATAATTTATGATTTTGTATGGCCAGGCATCTCTTGATTCCACTAACCCTTTTCTGATAGGATTGTTAAGAATATAATTTATGTGTTTTAAAACAGATTCATTTGTACGAATCGCATGATCGTAATAACCTGTTTGCCAAAATGCCCCATGGGTATTTTTAATGGTATTGTATTTTTTGGCTGTAAATTTACAAAGCGATTCCATGACCTGTGGAAGGGATTTTTGATTTCCAAGTTGAAAAAGAATATGAAAATGATTTGGCATCATAGTAATAGATGGAAAAAAAATATGATTATTTACGGTAAGCCAGTCGATTGTTTCGAATAAAATTTTAAAATAATATTCTCCGGAAGATAAGTCTTCTGTATCAGGAATCAGGTAAGGGTATTTTTTATAACAACACTTTGTGATAGTATAAAACTGACCTGGTTTTGAAAACCGTCCTTTCCGTAAGTTTTCTTGATGAGGTTTTTTATTCATAGTTTAGTCCATTATAAAGGTATGTTTTTACTTTGTATCTGTATGAAACCGATCGCTGTCGGGAGACAGCTCCTACCATGTGTTGCCCATTTTGGTTTTGTCTGATTTCAGCATGTACGGGTATATTTTACATCATAATTGTCGATGTAACTCTTCAATTATTGCCCCGCCACAAGGTAGGAGCGCTTTCCAAGCGCGCCTATTGTTTTTAATAATCTTATTATACTTTCCAGCTTTTTTACTATCCGAGATGTCTTCTAAACCCCATTCGCTGTCGGGAGACAGCTCCTACCGTTTCCAGTCATAAATCTGGAAAACTCCAATTATGCTAAAAATTGTTACATAGACCGGATAGAATATTTGCATAAACAGGATGAATGGAACTAATTCAAAATCACCTAGTTTTTTTGCGGCAACTACCAAGGTGATAAATTCCGGGATCATTTTTATGGCAAGGATACAGAGCCAAAAATGGATTAATCGAGGTGCATAGAATGGGAAAACAAGTAGAAATATAAGATAGAAAAAAAGTATTAAGGCCAGCAAGACCGAGCCCAATGATTTTTTTAAAAGCTTACTGTTTTTACGGATTTGCTGCAAAAATATTTCTTTAAAACTGTCAGGGGTTTTTGTAAAAGTAAATGAACCCGGCGCAGAACAAAATGTAATTTTTCCTTTTAGTTTTCTACGGAATAACTCTGTCAGGTGGACATCATCGCCACTTTTATGTTGGGAAAGTTGATCGAAACCACCGGCTTTTAAATAGGCGCTTTTCCGGTAAGCCATATTTCGGCCAACGCTGCTGATGGGAAATCCTGCCAAGGTGGGCGCGACAACCATAATCCCGGAAAATAAATTATCAAAACGCAGAAGTTTATCAAGAAACCCTTTTTTCTGTTCCAGGACGGAGTGCCCCAAAACCATGATGGTTTCATTATCAAAAGCAGCAACAGCCATTGTTGTAAGCCAGTTTTCCGGCACGCGGCAATCGGCATCGGTTGTTAAAATGATTTCGCCTCTAGCCTGTTCAATCGCTCTGTTTAACGCCGCTTTTTTACCTTTTAGTTTTTGATCCTTCTTTTTAATCTGAATAAGTTGCCAGTTTTGCTGCTGTTCCACATAGCTTTTAATTATCCTCGCCGTTTCATCTTCCGAGGCATCATCCACCCAAATCACTTCAAACTTATTTGTAGGGTAATTTATTTTTAAAAGGGAATCTAATGTGGGTTTTATGCGTTTCGCCTCGTTACGGGCGGCAATTACAACAGAAACAAAGGGCTGGTTTTTATTGGCTTTTTGTATTGGCTTTAATAAAAGACGCAGGACAAAAAAAACAGCACCGGCATAAATTAGCGTGCTAAAAAATAATGTGAGTTCCAGTTTCATTTGCGACTATCTTGGTTTTTTTAACGGGTTAAATGAATTTACAGGTACTTTTGTTTAACAACAATTTTTTTGCTGAGTACCATAAAAAACGTATCTTTTGTAAGATTAGCACACTTTAAAAATGATAACAATTTCAATTAATGAACTATACACTAATTTATTAGAGTAATTCCTTATCAGAAAAATTTACCAAAGCGCCGAAATTTAATTGAATCTATCAAAGGATTATTAAAAAACTTGAACGAATTAATCTTCTGGAACCTGGTGCGCTCGTTAAATGTGCGACGTGCTTCCAACCTTATAAAAACAGGGACATCTTTTCTGATCTCTGCCCTTTTTAATAAATATTTTGTGTGGGGCAAACCGTCTATTTTAACCATCGAACCAACAAATATTTGTAATTTGCGATGTCCGCTTTGTACTACCGGCTCCGGGGATATGGAACGCGCCAATGGCAAGATGTCACTGGAAACATTTGAAAATATTATCAATAAAATGGGTGATGAACTTTTTTTCCTTCTGCTCTATCATCAGGGCGAGCCGTACATTAACAAACATTTTCTTTCATTTGTGGAAAAGGCCAAAGCTAAAAATATTTATACTACTACGAGTACAAATGCCCACTATTTTACGGATGAAATTATCCACGCTACTATCGATTCCGGTTTGGACAGCATGATTGTTTCTTTGGATGGCGTGACACAGGATGTATACGAACATTATCGTGTAAAAGGCAAGGTGGATAAAGTGATTGAAGGCATGGCGCGTTTTATGGAAATTAAACGCCAGCGCAAAGTTAAAACGCCGTTGATTGCCCTGCAATTTTTGGTGATGAAGCATAATGAACATCAATTGCCCGAAGTAAAAAAACTGGCAAAAGAAATTGGGGTCGACCGCCTTCTTATAAAAAATATTGAGGTTCATAACACACAAGAGGCAAAGGACTGGCTGCCGCAAAATGATAAATACCGTCGCTATAATTTTGATGGTGAAAATTTGGTTGTGAAGAACAAATCAAAAAAATCATGCAGCCGTGTTTGGCTTTCTACCTTAATAAACTGGGATGGCTCACTTGTACCGTGCTGCTTTGATAAAAATGGCGACTTTGAATTGGGCAATATAAATGCCGGGGAAAACCTCGATCAAATCTGGCAAGGCCAAAAGTATAATGCTTTCCGAAAGGAGTTGAACACCAATCGGGAAAATATCGATATGTGCCGCAACTGCAACCAGGGACTGGGCAGTTTTATTTTTAACTGGAAAACGGCAAAAAAGCAAACAGAGAAAAAAGAACTTTTTCCGATCCTGGAGAAACCGAACTTAAAAAGCTAATTGTCTTCAAATATAGGTTCCACAAAAAGCGCCAGCCCATTAATTTTTTTTATAAGCAACCGGTCATTTTTTTTTACAGGCTTTAAACTGATCGCTTTCCACAGCTCCCCATTTACCCGCACCATTCCCTTTTCCTCAAAATCCTCCGTGGCAATACAAACCTGTCCTTTAATATTGGCTTGGTCTTCCTTATCCGGCACAAGGTAAGATTTCCAAACAAAGGGAAACATAATAATGTCTTTTAGTATTGATGCTAAAATAATTAGAAGCATAATCCAAAAAGGGAAGTCAAAAAAATGGCGGATAATGATAAGCACAAGCAGGGTGATAATAAGTTCGGGGATTTGAAAGAGGACGTAGCGTTTTAAGGCATCTTTTTTTTGCATGGCTTTGTTTCAGTTTTCCCTGCCACGATCGCTGAATAAAGTCGTTGACTTAACAATTCCGGAAACAAAAAGGGCAGGATGAAACCTATCTTGCCCTTTTTGTCTTTTTACTCAAAAAGCTCAAGAATATCGTCTTTTTTCAACGACTTAAAGAATGACTCTTCGGTGGAGATAAGCGATTCTACCAGGGCGCGTTTACTTTCCTGCATTTTTACGATTTTCTCTTCCACGCTGTCTTTGGAGATCAATTTATAAGCAAACACTTTGCGTGTCTGGCCAATGCGGTAGGCGCGGTCCGTAGCCTGCATTTCCACGGCCGGGTTCCACCATGGGTCAAAATGGATGACATAATCGGCGGCAGTAAGGTTTAATCCGGTGCCACCGGCTTTTAGGCTAATCAAAAAGGTTTTAACTTCTTCATTTTCCTGAAACTCTGTTACCGGCGTACGACGGTCTTTTGTAGAGCCATCGAGGTAAGAATAGGCGATGCCCGTATCATCAAAATAGCGTTTGATAATTTGCAGCATTTGTACAAACTGGCTAAAAATTAAAACCTTGTGGTTCTCGGAAATGATTTCTTCAACCATCTCTTTTAAGGCCTCAAATTTACCGGAACTTTCGGTGAAGGATTTTGTGACCAGGCCTGGATGACAGGCGATCTGGCGCAATTTTGTTAAGCCCTCTAAAACTTTAAACTTGGATTTGTTCACCCCCTTGGATTCGATTTCTTCCAAAATATTATCACGATAACTGATGCGCCATTTATCATACAAAGCCTGCTGCGCCTCCAGCATTGGGGAGTGTGTGATGCTTTCAACTTTGGGCGGCAGCTCTTTGGCCACGTCTTCCTTGGTGCGCCGTAAAATAAAGGGAAAGATTAAGCGTTTTAAAGTATCGGCCACCTGTACATTTTTTTCCTTTTCTATCGGGCGCATAAATGAATCTTTAAAAAAGGCCTGGTCGCCAAGTAAGCCAGGGCTTACAAAGGCAAATTGTGACCATAAATCCATTGTATTGTTTTCCACCGGTGTACCGGTTAGCGCCAACCGGCTCTGTGCTTCTAAAAGCCGCACTGCTTTAGATGTTTCCGACTGGGGGTTTTTTATGTTTTGCGATTCATCGAGAATAACATAGGTAAAACGCATATCTTTTAGAAAGCTTACATCACGCCTTAAGTGGCCATAAGTTGTTAAAACCAGATGATATTTTTGCAAGCGGCGGATATCCTTGGAGCGGCGTGTACCATAATGTACAAGGTATTTTAGATCGGGTGTAAAGCGGCCAATCTCGTTGACCCAGTTAAATACCACAGATGTCGGTGCAATAATCAGGCTTGTGGATTTTGGATCGTCCTGCGCCACCTTTGGAGCAGGGAAAGTGCCTGGATCGTTTTGCCAAGCCCCATATCGTCCGCCAGCAATCCACCAAAAGAAAACTCCTTCAAAAAGTTCATCCAATCGTAGCCCGCTTTTTGATAATCACGTAATTCGCCTTTAAAGTTTTTAGGCAAAGGATATGTTTTTATTTTTTCAAAAGTATCCAGTTTTTTTAGTTTATCCTGGCTCATCGGATCAAGTTTTTTGTGGTCGGCTTCCACTAGCAGTTTGTCAACAAAAGTCATGTGGTGGTTGTCAAAACGGATCGAGTTATCTTCAACCTTGCCAAAATTGATGATATAATTAAATTTCTCGATCAGTTTTTCCGGCAGGCGGGCAATGCTCCCATCACGCAGTTTGATATATTTTTTATTGGCGCGCAATGCCTTCTTTAATTCGGAAAGGCTTACAGGTACACCGTCAAATTCCAGATTAACTTCAATATCAAACCAATCTGTCTCAGAAGAAATATTTACACCGAAATCTCCTTTGGCTCGTTTTACACGGAAGCGGACAAGGCTTTCTTCGCCCATGATGGTAAAACCACTTTTTGCCAATGCAGGCAAGCCATCAAACAACCACTCTAAGGAGTCTTCAAAAGTGGCATAAAATAAACCGGGCGTATCTTCAACAATCCCGCTGTCCAAAACCTTTTCACGCTCAATTTGCTCCATCTCCAAATCACGGTGCACACGAATAATTTGCTTGGTTTTGTTGTCGTATTGCAGGTATTGGTCATTACTTTGGCTAAAGGCAATTTCAATATTCTCGTACATAAAAGCGAGGGAGACAACCAGTTGGTCATCCATTTCTTCGATGTATAAACGGTTTTCAGTAATCTCACGGATCTCATAAACCTCAATCCCTGCCGGGAAATCCACATAAGGGAAAATGGGCAGCTTGGCCAGATAGTCTGAAATAAACGATTCATATTCCGATTTGGTAACGCCGATATGCAGTTTTTCATCTACAAAAGATTTGATGTAGGAATAACTTAAAGGAAATACACACTGGTGTAGTTTGCCATTATGGTAAAACCAGATGGGGTTTACCGTTAAAATATTTGTGGTGTGGTCGATTATAACTTCTTCATTGTCACGTTGAAAGAAGGGTTGAAAACGGTAGCTGTTTTCTTCGGCAATAAGTTTAAAACGAAGTTGCCAGGGTTTACGCCCAAAGCGGATACGTGTGCCGATGGTGCCATCATCATTTTTTATATGGAGTTCGCTGGTACGTAGCAGGTTAAATATTTGCCCGGCATCCAGGCCAAATTTGAGATAGCTGGTTTCCAGACGGCCACGGAAATAAACGGTCGATTGTTGCGATTGCAGACGTTCGAGATACGAAATGGTTATTAAATCGCCCGAGGTGCGAAACACATTTTGAGCGGAAAGCTCGTTAAAAGAAGGTTCTTGCACACGGCCATAGGTGCCGTCTTTTTTCATGTAAACTTTTACAGGTTTTATATTCCAATAATTTTCTGTGACGTGGATGATATAAATTAATTTCCAGCGCACTTCCTGTGAAAACTCGCTATCCACTTGTTGGATGGCGATCAAGCGTTCAAAATATTCACGCCAGTCGGTAGATTCAACCACGTTACTTTCTTCGGCGGTACTTTGGTCTTCGATTACTTTTAAGGCCACGGCCACGGCATGTTTGCAGACGTATTTATAAGGGCAGGTACATGTGCTGGAAAAAGAAGTCCCGTCCACATTGAGTTTAACCACATAAGGATAGGTACCATGAACGGTTGCCATAACAGCCAGGTTATCTGTGTTCTGGACTTTTACCCGGCCATCTTTAAAATAGTCCAGCCCTTGCCGGAAAATAATATCGGGTACTTTATCCTTTAAATCTTTAATATTAATCTTCAACTTTAACTCCAAAATACATAAATTCTTCCATGGGGACATCTGAACGCGCAATATAACACATAAATTTTTTGAGTTCAAAATGATTTTTTGTTTTTTTATGAAATGGTGAAAACTAATAATATCATTGATAACAAATAGCAAACACAAAAAATCTTTTTATAACCACATAAAAAGTATATAATTGTTTTACAAGTAAACTTAAAATGGGATGAATAATTTAATGGTCAAAATTTGATATGACATTTGGGTAAACAGGTATTTGTAAGAGGGAATGTCTTTAATACTTGTTTTCATTTAAAGTAATGAGATAGCACCAACAGTTTGGAAGGTGAATAATATTTTCTTTTTTATAGATTCTTCATTATTTAAAATATCATGTTCCCAAATACGTAAGATAGTCCAGTTTTGCTTAAGATAATATTCAGTTACTTGTTTATCTCTAAATTTGTTCTTTTTGATTTTTGCGTTCCAAAATGAAATATTTGATTTTGGCATTCTACAATGTTCTTCACATCCATGCCAGAAACATGAGTCTATAAATAAAACTATTTTATATTTTTTAAGTGAAAAATCAGGTTTACCTTTTAAGGATTTAGTATTTCTGCGATATTTAACTCCACTTTTCCAAAGGAAATCAGCAATAAAATTTTCTAAATTAGTGTTTTTAGATTTTACCGCTTTCATCATTTTTGATCTAATTACAGGACTATACTTATCCATAATATAATATTATTCAGAAAGAAGTGTTTTTAAGATTAATAATTTATTTTGGTCTAATTGTTCCTTTGCATATTCCAGACATAAGTCTATCCATGTTTGTCTTTTGTTTTTTTTTATTTTTGAAACTCCCCAATAAAAGCTAATATCATCTTGTTCTATGTTTTCGACCATATTAAAAATCGTATTTTTATTCAAATATAAATGATAAAATATTTTTGGAAAATATTGAGAAGAAATTAATTTTTGTCCACCTGCTGTAAAAGTATCACGTAAAGACGGGTTAATAACACCATGGCGTGAAGCTAACCAAGCAGCGAGTCTAGAATATTTTTTTTGGCCCTTTCCAAATAGTTCAGGAAAATAAACAAAAGCTTCTATTCTAAAATTTTCTTTTTGAATTGGTGTAAGATTAGTCCAATGGCGCACAGCTAAGTCAACAGTATGTTCACCCGTTCCATCAATCCACCAAACATCTTCATTCTTATCTTTTAAAATTTTCCTAAAATAATTCTTAATAGGTAAGAAAGGGTTTTCTAATTTCCTTAAGTTGTCGTATTCAATACCAATCTTTGAAAATATAGTTTCATCTAAGTTCAAATCCATATCAATTAAGTATCTTGGAGAATGTGTAATTGCCACATTAGAAAGACATTCTTCATACCTACGATATTTATATTCTATTGGCTGGAATAGTTTACCAAATAATAAATATATTCTTTCAACATTTTCTACTCTCGTCCCTTCAAAGATACTGCTACCCGTTGAAGTCCAGTGGTTTTGTATAGTTGTCTTTACTTCTAAACCAAAAGCTTTGTTCTTGTTTACCCATGCAACAATGTCAGGAAATCTTTGTCCGGAAATTCTTTCGATTTTTCCATCGAAGAGAGTACCAACAGATGAACTTTTTAAGATGCTTGTTATGTCTTCTTCAAGCTTCTGTCCTGTTCTTTTGATAAAATATTCTGGTTTTTTTTGAGTCTCGTCTTCTAATATTTTAATAGAGGAATCAAGTAGAGCTGTAAATGCTTCATGTTCTATGTTTCTGTTTGAATGAGTTACTATCATTTTTCTTCCTTAAAGATAGACTGCCAAAGAGATTCTAACTTTTTCGCAATATGGTATACTAATAAAGGTGGTACGGCATTTCCTATTACTTTATATGCACCTGAGGCTGACAAAGCATAATTTGTTTTTTTATTTGTTTCACGTACAAATTGGTAATTATCTGGAAAAGTTTGGATCCTTGCACACTCTCGCACAGTTAGTCGTCGTTCAGGTAGTTTTTTTGAAAGCTCAAAGTCGAGTTTACCACCATTCTTTTTGGATAATCTTCTAAATTCTATATTCCCATGATGTTCCGCTCTTATCGTTGGGGACACATCATTTAATTTTATTTCTACATTACCTTGTGTGTTCTTAAAAAATTTTGCTCTAGAATAACGCATCTGTGCAAGATCATTGTTCTCAATTTCAGGTTCAGATAAATCTAATAGAATTTTTTCAAGTGTGACAAAAGGTAAAAGATCGTCCTTAATAAAACCGCTATTTTTACTATGTGTAGGTTTTGGGTATGGATCGAATTGATTTAAGTCTACTTTACTCTTGTAAATATCTAATACTTGTTTTTGCAGATACCTTTTGTTCAAACCTATAAAAAATATTCGTTCTCTATTTTGTTGAACACCAAAATGTTTTGCATTTAAAACTTTTGCAGGAACAACAACATACCCATCGTCAATTGTCCTAAAATCATTTTCAATTATTTCTTTTATATTACCTAATGAAACTAAACCTTTTACGTTTTCAGCAATAAAAACTTTCGGTTTTGTTATGTTAATTACTTCACGCATCCAAATATAAAGCTGACCCCTATTTTCTGTTGTAGGACTTTGTTGGTTTTTATCATTTTTTTTACCATAGTGATTTTTATGTGAATTAAAACCATTTCTCTTGCCAGCAACACTAAAATCTTGACAAGGGAACCCTCCAGTTACAACATCAATATTATCTGGAAAGCAGAACTCATTATTTCGATACTTTTTAACCAAATCAACTATACTTTCTTCATGAAATATATCCGGATGTTTTCCTCGCTGTTTAAAATATGGTACCCATGCCGCTTTAGCATAGTTTAAAATATCATTGGCAAAAACAGTTTCGAACATAGTTTTTTTTAAAAGGTAAGTGTTTTTATATTCTTCTTGAATCCAATCTTTATTTAATTTTGTATTTATCGACTCCTTGAATACAGTAAAGCATCCTTCAAAACCAAGATCCATTCCACCACATCCAGAAAACAGCGATAATACATTTTTTTTTTTCATAATGCACCAATATAAGTAAATGAAAATATGTTAGTAAATAACTTGCTGAAATGTATTAAAAATCAACAAGTATTGCTATAACAGAACAACCTTTTTAATAAAGAAAAAAATCCTGATTTTATTATATTGAACTATGAAACTGAACAGAAAAGAAATCCTTTTTAATTTTAGCATTGGTTTTTTCCCGATCCTTATTTTTTTAATCGCCGATTTAATTTACGGCGCCATCGTCGGGATTATAGTTGCCCTGGTAGTGGGCACCCTGGAGCTGGTCTATTTTTATCTAAAAAATAAAACAATCGAAAAATTTATCCTGTTTGATATTGGCTTGCTGGTCCTGTTTGGGGCTGTTTCCCTTGTCTTGAAAAATGATTTCTTCTTTAAATTAAAACCCGCCGTATTGGAATTTATCCTGGTTGTCGTTTTGGCCATCCATGGCTTTACCAACAAACCTTTGCTGCTCTTGATGGGCAAGCGCTATATGCCGGATATAAACCTGCAACCCTTCCAGGAGAAACGGATAAAATTGATGACGCGGGTAATGACGGTCATCTTGTTTTTACATGTGCTTTTGATTATCTGGTCGGCAGAATATGCCGGCCGTGAAATGTGGGCTTTTATTTCCGGTGGGTTGTTTTATGTGATTGTTGCCTTGATTTTTGGCGGGCAATGGCTCTACTTGCGTTTTATAAAAAATAAAGTTGCACGCCCGCAGGCAGCGCCGGGCGAAGAATGGTTTGATGCGATTGATACGGATGGAAAAGTTTTAGGCAAAGCGCCGCGCAGCCATTTTCATGGCAACCCGAAGCTGCTCCACGCGGTTGTTCATCTGCATGTGTTTAATAAGCAGGGCCGTTTGTTCCTGCAAAAAAGAAGCGAAAAAAAAGATTTACTTCCCGGGAAATGGGATACAGCAGTTGGAGGGCATGTTGCCAGTGGGGAGACAATCAACAAGGCTTTGATGCGCGAAGCAGAAGAAGAGTTAGGTTTAAACGCCATAAAAGCGGTCCCTCTTTTTAGATATGTGATGCGCAATGAGTGGGAAAGCGAATTGGTGCATACTTTTAAGATTGTCAGAAGCGGCCCGTTTAAATTAAATTCTGAAGAGATTAGCGACGGCCGTTTTTGGACCTTGTTTGAAATACGAAAGAATCTTGGAACAGGAATCTTTACACCTAATTTTGAGCAGGAATTTGCAATGCTTAAGAAAGCCGGGCTGGTTTAGGCCGATCTGAGCTAATTATTAAAATTATTGGACTAAATTTTCAATACTTCAAGAGCAGGGGTTTTTAGTTTACAACTATGATACTTGAACATAAAAAATATGATCTATTTGGCAAAATGATCTTTGAAAAGGCCATTATTGAAGCGCCTTTCAAGAAACCAAACCTGATGCTTAACGAGGCGTGTTTTCTCTTTATAATCGAGGGGGTGGCACTTTCGATAGCCGAGGTTGAAAGGTTGGAAATCCAGGCAAAAGAATCTGTTTTGATGAAGTGCGGTAATTATATCTCTAAAATGCTGCCGTCACAAAGTTCAAAAAAATATCAGGCTATTGCTATTCATTTTCATCCGGATGTGCTAAAAAAAATCTATGCGAACGAGCTTCCCAAATTTCTTCAATCGCAAGATAAAAGTTACGGCGAGAGCAGTATGGTCAGGGTTAAAAGTGATAAACTAATCATGAAATATATTGACAGTATTTTGTTTTATTTTGAAAACCCGCAAGTTGTAAATGAAGAGTTGTTAATATTAAAGTTAAAAGAATTGATCTTGTTATTAGACCAGACAAAAAATACCCGCGCCGTAAGACAGATATTATCCGCGTTGTTTTCCCCTGAAACGTATTCGTTACAACAAATAATCGAGGCGCACATTTTTTCAGATATTTCCAGCGAAGACCTTGCCTGCCTGGCTAACCTGAGCCTTTCCTCTTTTAAAAGACAGTTTAAACTAATCTATAATGACAGTCCGGCCAGATATATAAAAAACAAAAAACTGGAAAGGGCATCGCAATTATTACACCTTTCTGATAAGCGAATTGGCGATATTGCGTATGAATGCGGGTTTAATGATCTTGCCCATTTTTCAAAATCATTTCAGGGAAAGTACAATATTTCTCCTTCAAATTTCCGATTGAACCAAAAAGCCAAAACTTTGATCTGATTGCCCAAACGATTTACTTCCGCCTTCTTTATCTTTTTCCATACTTACTTCACAACAAAACAAAGGAGAAAACTATGAATAAGTCTGAGCATAAGATTTCAGTAGCGATAGATGTACCGGCCGAAAAAGCCTGGGAAATTGTTGGGGCTGTTGATGGCGTGGATAAATGGTTGGCGCCAATTAATACCTGCCGTGTGGAAGGCGACAAAAGGTTCTGTTCCACTGATGATGGCGCGTTTACCGAAGATATTTTAAAAGTAGACGACGACAACCGGGAACTTCACTATGCCATTCCGCAACAAAATATGATGCCAATCAGCAATATTTTAGGCATGATGAAGGTACGGGAAAATAATGATAAAGCGATCATTGACTGGCAATGGGAATTTGATGTAGAGGAAAACACAGAAGAGCAGGCCAGGGAAATGTTGAGTGGCGTTGGCCAGATGGGCATTAAGGGAATAGAAAGCCTTATTCTGGAACAGTAATGACAAGTGAGCCCCGGCTATTTCCCCGGGGCTTATTTAATCTAACCTTTGTTTACCCCAGATAGGTAAAGCCTAAAATAGAAATGTCATCTTCAAAATTTATATTGCCTGTAAATTGAGAAAGCTCGCGGATTGTATCGTTGAGGGTTTCATCGAGTGAGTTGGCCAGGTTTTTTTTAATAACATTTTTTAAACGAATATCACCATACCAGGTTTTATTTTTATTACGAGCTTCGCAAATTCCATCCGAATAAATAAACATCCGGTCGCCTTCTTTTAATTTAGTGCGCACAATCGGGTCCGAACGTTCAAAATCCCAGCCAATTGGCAAGCCGCCGGCCTGCGGGTGCTCTACTGAGCCATCGGTCCGTAAAATTATTGGTGGGTTGTGGCCAGCGCGACTAAATTGTACAGCCCCTGTTTTAATATTTATTATCATATAAATCATCGTAAAATAGATTTGATAGCGATCAAAAAAGCGTTCCTCATTTAACAGCGCCAACACGGTTGCCGGCGAATTAATCTTGTAAAAAGGTTTTTCTTTTAGAACCGTTTTTAATAAACCTTTGCCCGAGATATTTGCGTTAAGCATCTGTGAGAGGCTTACGCTAAACAGGGCCGCGGCCACACCATGCCCGGAAATATCAATTTGATAAAGCCCCACATGATCCTCGTCGAGACGGAACACATTATAGGTATCGCCGGAAACATATTGTGAGGGGATAAAACGGGCGGAGAAATCGAGTATATTTGTAAAATCTATTGATTTGGGCAACAAGTTGGTTTGTGCCAGGTTGGCATTGCCCAGGTCTTCATAAATAGAGTCTAATTTCTTTTCCAATTGATAGTTTTTTTCAATTAACTCACCATGTTGGTAAATAATTTTATCCAGAATGTGCCCCAAGCCGTATTTTTCAATTTCCTGCCGCTCATAGCTAGTAAAAAGGGTGTCCATTGCGAGCGTGTATTCTTCAATATTCATTTTTGTGCCAATAATTTATAGACGATACTATTATCCTGAAATGGTTTTGCCTGCTAAATTTGTTGCATTCTTTTGTATCCGTTTCTATACAAAGTGAAATTTGAATGCGATTGTTGTAAAGAGGGTATTTCATTTTTTGAATAATATAATTGTCGGAGTATGGAAATGTGTCTTTATACAATGTTGGAAATGGCTTATATTTTAACCATACTTTAATTGGGGTAGTTTTCCTGGTCGTTTTCATTATCTTGATCATAATCGCCAAAACCGGATTAATAATATTTTTTAACAGGGGAAAGAGTGAAGCATTTAAAAATTGAAACTCATAAAAACCGATTTGACCTTATCTTAAATAGACCGGAAAAATTTAATGCCCTCAATCGGGATTTTTTGACAGAGCTGGGCAAGGCTTTTCAGGATTTAGAAGAAAATGGAAATTGCCGCCTGGTTGTTTTAAAAAGCGGGACACAACAAGCTTTTTGTTCGGGCGTGGATTTGGAAGCGCTCCATCGTTTTAGTTCTATCGAAGAAGCCCGTAGTTTTGCCATGCTTTTTGACGAGACCATGATGCGGATTTTAAAATTCCCTAAACCCTTGATTGCTGTTATTGATGGTCTTGCATTTGGTGGTGGTTTTGCCCTGGCTTCGGCTGCCGACTTGAGGATTATTACAGAAAATGGAAAAATTGCTTTCCCTGCCGGGCGGCTTGGGGCTGTATTGCCACCCGCTCTCACCTTTATGCTCAATGCCCTGGTTGGGATTGGAGTTAGCCGGGATTTGTTGATGACCGGACGAAAAGTTGATGCGGCCGAGGCTGTGCAATTGCGCCTTGCCAACAGGCTGATAAAATCTTCCCAAATTGAAGCGGTCTTGGAAAAGGAGGTGGGCAATATTTTAAAAAGCTCGGATATGGCCTTGCAAATGACACGGCGCATTACCAACCAACAACTGCTTGTGGAGATAGAAAAGTATAACCTTACCGGCGCGGAGAATTTTGCCTTCCTTGCTTCGACCAAAGAATGGCAAACACGTATCGCTTCCTTTTTTAAGAAAGCATAAATTTTTTTATCCCCCTCGTTCACAAACTCTGTTTGTGAATGCCCTTGTTTTGAAGCTCTGCTTCAGTAATTAAAATTTTTAAACCGAAACAAATTTTTAAAATCAACCGCCTGAAATATTATTTATCTTTTCCCCAGTTCTCCGGGTATAAAACCACATCGATATAATTTTGAGTATCTAAAAACTTTTTGGCCGCATCCTGGATGTCCTGTAAACTCAGACCCTCAATTAGCTTGGGATAATTCAAAATTGATTCCAGCGGCAGATTATGAAAATAGGCCGCCTCGATCTTGCCAAGCCAAAAACGGTTTTCCCGCAAGTTGGTCTCATAATTACGGGATTTTATCTCAGTGACTTTATCCAGATATTCCTGCGTGGTACCGAAATTTTTTAAACTGTCAATTTGTACAAAAACTTCTTTTTTGAGTTCTTCAACACGCTCCGGGTTGGCGCCAAAAGAGATACTTAAACGATAGCGTTCTTTGGGGAAGTGGGCATAGCTGGCACGTACGCCCACACCATAGGTGCCGCCTTTATCCTCACGCAGGTGTTCTCGCAATTTAATACGCAAAACGTCGGCAAGGGCAGAAAGGATAAACTGCTCTTTGGGGTTCCAGTCTACATCGCCGGTAAAAACAAGCGCAACCTGGCTTTTGGGTTCCAGTCCTTTATAAACTTTTCGTGTCAGGACCCCTTTGGGGTAATCAAAGGTCCGGTCTTGCCACGTCTCCTGCGTTTCTATTATGGGGAGTGCGCCGAGATATTTTTCAACCAAAGGCCTAATCGACTCCAATGTAAAGTTGCCTACAAAGAAAAAACGAAAATCATTGCCATCGGCAAAGCGTTGTTTAAAAATTTGCTCGGATAATTGCATGTCCATTTTGGAAATATCTTCAAAAACCATCGGCTTGCTGCGTGGGTTGTGTTGCGACAAAACGGCGCTCAGTGTATCGTTAAAAGCGGTGCCGGGATTGCTGTCCCTGTTTTTAAGAATGGCTTCCATCCGCTTTGTGTAGGCGGAAAATGCTTCCTCTTCCATGCGCGGATGGGTGAAATAGGCGTAGGTCAGTTGCAGCAATATTTCTAAATCCTGCGGTGACGCGCTGCCGGAAAAACCCTCGCTGATGCTGCCAATATACGGCGAAACCCCGGCCACTTTATCGGCCAAATATTTTTGCAGCCCAATAAAATTATAATTGCCCACGCCACTGCGCCGGATTAAAACATCGGCTGTCTCGCCGGCAATCAGGTCATCGGTTTCAATAAGCGAGCTGCCACCGGGGCTGCTCGCCGAAAATAAAATCTGGTCGTTTTTAAAATCGGTGGGTTTTAATACGACTTTTACACCATTGGCCAATTCCCACTCAGTTACGCCCACATCTTTAAAAGCTTTTTCTTTGACTATTTTTGATCCGCCGGCGGGTAATTCAACAATTGGTTTATCAAGGGAAACATCCGCATAGGGTGTGATTTTTTTCTGCTTTACGGCATTAATTTCGGCCAAAAGGGATTCCTCTTTTGGAACCATAACGCCCTCTTTTTCAGGCAGGCTTATCAGCACGACACGGTCGCTGTTTTTTGCCCACAAGGCGCCCACATTATTCACCTCTTCCAGGGTGATGCCCGGAATATATTTTTTATAAATCTCAAATTCATAAGCCAGGCCCGGAAACGGTTCGTCCTCCAAAAAGGCGCGGATATATTCGGAGGCAAAACGGCGGGATTTACGTTTGTCGTACTCGCGCATGGCCTGCTCCAATCCACGCAGGGTGGATTTTTTCTCCCGTTCCAGTTCGCTTTTAGTGAACCCGTAAAGTTTAACCCGTTCGGCCTCAGTTAAAAGCGCATCCAGGCCTGCCTCGATTTTATTCTCGTTCACAACGGCGTTCATGGTATAAAAAGCCCGTGTATCTACAATGCGGCTTTCCCCGCTGGAGGCGGCCAAAAAGGGCGGATCGGATTTTTGGGTCAGTTCGGAGAGTCGCTGGTTTAACATGCTGGAATAAAGCCCTTTAACAATTTCCCGGCGATAATCGGCTACTGTTTTATTTTCACTGACATCAATTTTGGTGTATAAAGCCAGTCGCGAAAACCGTTGCTCAGGATCTGTGGCGATGGCAAAAAGAGTCTCTTCATGCCCGGGAACGGGAAAGCTTAACCGTGGCTTTTCCGGATGTGGATTGCTTAGTTTGGCAAAATGTGATTTTATCAAACTTTCAACTTTTTGTGTGTCAAAATCGCCCACGGCAACCACGGCCATCAAATCGGGACGGTACCAGTCTTTGTAAAAGCGGGTCAGGGTTTCGTGCTTAAAATTTTCCAGGATTTCCTTTTTCCCGATAGGCAGGCGTTCAGCATATTTGGAATTATTAAAAAGTATCGGGAATTGCTTATCACGGATACGGCTGCCTGCCCCTTGCCCAATGCGCCACTCCTCAATCACCACGCCACGTTCTTTTTCAATCTCTTCGGGATCGAAGCTCAGGTTGTGCGCCCAGTCTTCCAATACCTGAAAACCGGTTTCAAAAATATGGACAGAATCGGTCGGCAATTGCAGCATATAAACGGTTTCATCAAAACTGGTGTAAGCATTTACATCCGCCCCAAAACGCATACCCGATTTTTCCAGAAAACTGACCAGCGCCTGTTTATGAAAATTTTTGGTACCGTTAAAGGCCATGTGCTCGGTAAAATGCGCCAAGCCCCTTTGGTCGTCATCCTCCATGATGGAGCCGGTTTTTATAACAAGGCGCAACTCGGCACGTTTTTGCGGCTCGCCATTTTTACGGATAAAATAGCGCAGGCCGTTTTCCAGTTTTCCGGTGATAACATTTTCATCCTGTGGCAGGGTATCATCAAGTTTTAGATCGATCGGCGCCTGGGCCGTTATAAAGATGGGGATTAATAATAGTAAAACCATTAATTTTGCTAACATAATTTTTCTCCGAAAATAATGTGTCCACGCTTTTTGCGTCATTCTGAATTTATTTCAGAATCCTTCAGTTTTAAAAAATGGAATGCTGAAATTATAATCTCGATATGCCGTATTTCATTTAAAAAATATTTTGATATTGGAAAAATACTAAATGATTGGCTGCCGATAAAGTTCAAATATTTTGCTTTGTAAACAAATCCCAAACCACATAAAAGTGGTATTTGGTTTTCTGTTTTTGGCAGGGTATATTTTGTACTAATAATTTGTCCGGCTAATTGTACTTTTTCAAAGACCTTATCCATGACCTCAGCGCTACAATCACTGATTTTACATTTTACAGCTTACCTGCCCTTAAACAGCGAGGAAAAGTAAGAGCTCGTTAAAAGAACAAGTGTGAAGGAAATCAGGCGTGGGAAATATATCCTTGAAGAAGGCGCGATATGCCGCCATTATAATTTTGTGGTCAACGGCTGTTTTAAGATGTTTAGTATCGATGGTAAAGGGGCGGAGCATACTATTCAATTTGCCGTGGAAAATGACTGGATTACGGATATTGCAAGTTTTCACTCGGAAAAACCAAGCAGCCTTTTTATTGAGGCCATTGAGCCATCTACCATTGTTCAGATCGAGAAAAAAGAGCTGTTATATTTTTATGTGAACTATCCCAAATTCGATCGAAACTTTCGGGTAATTATCGAAAATAAATTTATACAGCTTCAAAACCGGGTTTTGCAAAACATAAGCGCCAGCGCCAAGGAAAGATATTTATCGTTTCTGGATGCGTACCCGCTTCTCGCCAACCGAATCCCCAATAAACAAATCGCATCCTACCTGGGAATAACCCCCGAATTTCTTAGCTCGATTCGCAGGGAACTGTCAACTAAATAGTATCTGTCCATAGAGTTGAAGCATTTTAAATCCGTAATTGAAGGGTTTGCGACACACCGCTGAGATTCTGCTCTAAAGAAGGCCGGGAATGACAAATGCGTGAGAGTTTATGCACAGGCACAAAATAAATCAGCTTAAGATAGTTTAAGATTATTTCTTACGATTGTTTATTGGCCACCTTTTACCCGCTTCGTATAATTAATCCATCAAATCAAATGAAAGGAGAAAAGATGCGCAGGATAATTATAATTTTAATCCTGGCCACTACTTTAGTATATGGCCAGGAACCTATCAACCCAAACAGCGGAGGGATTATGAGCAACGTGGAGAGTAAACGGATCGAAAGCGTTTTGGATAATTATTTTAAGGCCTTAAATAATTCAAGCGTGCCACAGGCCTTGGCCCAGTACGGCGCAGATGGTGTTTTTATGCCAAAAGAAGCGCCAACTGCCACGGGGCAGGAACAACTAAAGGCCGCTTACGAGCAGGTCTTCAAGACCCTGGCCTTTATAAATATGGGTTTTACTATTGATGAACTTATAATAGAAAACAACATGGCCATTGTGCGAACCTCGTCACTTGGGGATGTAAAAATAGTGGCCAACGGGGCAATTATTGAAGGGGCACGGCACCGCGAATTATTTGTGATGCAAAAACTAAACGACGAGTGGAAAATCGCCCGCTATATGTTTAATACAACAGCCCCGCTGAAGCATTAAAAATTCATACCTTATCAACCCGGCACAGATATTTGTTTGTGCCGGGTTCTTTTAGAAACTTGTTGTGTTAAAAAATCTCAGATATTACATTTGCCTGATTAAATAAACTCACTAAAAATCAGGCCTATTATGAAATCTTTTTTTACCCTCCTTGCAGCAGTTTTTTTAACCTTTTGTACATTACAGCCTAAAAGCCCTTCCCTGGATTCCATCACGGAATATTACGTACGTCTCGTACTGGAAATTGGGCAGTATGATGGCGATTTTGTGGATGCCTATTATGGACCGCAAGAATGGAAACCACAAGCTGCAAAACTGGATTCCCTGCCGGCCAAAAGTTTTATTAACCGGGCTGCCGATCTTATTTTACAGTGTGGAAAAGTAGATACAAGCGGGTTTGAGCAAATCGAAAAGCTGCGGTTAAGCCTAATGCAAAAACAGCTGCTGGCCGTGAAAACAAAAGTGGAGATGATGGCCGGAAAGTCCTTCACTTTTGATGAAGAGGCACAACTGCTTTATGACACGCGCCCACCCCATTTTCCTCTCGGGCATTTTGACAAGTTATTGATGGATTTGGACAGTTCCCTGCCCGGAAAAGGTGATCTTTCCAAGCGGTTTAACGCCTACGCCAAAAATTTTATCATTCCTAAAGATAAGCTGGACATCGTATTTAAAACGGCCATTGCCGAAGCCCGCAAAAGGACAATCAGCCACTACAACCTGCCGCCGGAAGAAAATTTTGTGCTGGAATTTGTGACCGGTAAAAGCTGGTCGGGCTATAATTATTACCAGGGAAAATACCAAAGCCTGATCCAGATAAATACAGATTCGCCCATTTTTATCGAACGCGCCCTGGACTTGGCCGGCCACGAAGGTTATCCCGGACATCATGTGTTAAATGTGCTGTTGGAGCAAAACCTGGTAAATGGAAGAGACTGGAAGGAATTCACCGTTTATCCGCTATTTAGCCCGACATCACTTATCGCCGAAGGTAGCGCCAATTATGGGATTCGGGTTGCGTTTCCCGGAGAAGAAAAAATACAATACGAAAAGGATGTCCTCTTCCCGCTGGCAGGATTTGATCCTGAAAAAACCGGGCAATATTATGCCATCCAGGATATAAAAGCAAAGCTGGATTATGCCGGAAATGAGGTGGCCCGAAAATTATTAAATGGGGAAATTGACAGTGAGCGGGCTGCAAAATTATTGGAAAAATATCTGTTGATGGCGCCGGGCAGGGCGCAGCAAAGAACGCGGTTTATTGAGCAGTATCGCAGTTATGTAATCAATTATAATCTGGGGAAGGATTTGGTTGCCGCATATATAAAAAGGTTGGGCGGCACGGCCGATCATCCCGCGAAACGCTGGGAAATCTTTGAGGAATTGATCTCAAAACCGTATACGGCAAGCAGCATGGCCGGGCAAGATTAATGGCTGCCCAACATAAAACAATCACCTTTAAAAAGGAGATTTCCTTCTTTTACGACTTATACCAACCGGCCTCCGCTGGCCCGTTGCCATTGTTGATTGCCCTGCATGGTTATGGCGAAAACAAAGAAATAATGATGGATTTGTTGAAAGGCCATCTTAAAGCGCCGTGTATTATTGCCAGCCTGCAGGCGCCATTCCCGCATATTGTGCCGCCCGTAATCCCCGGCCGTCCCATCAAATATGGCTTTGGCTGGATTACCTCTTTCAACGCTACCGAGGCCATCGCGCTTCACCACTCTGCTGTCGATCAGGTGATTTCGGACTTGAGCCACACTAAAAACATAAACTTTAGCAAGATTGTTTTGCTGGGTTTTTCGCAATCTGTGGCGCTCAATTTTAGATATGTTTTTTCACGGCACCGTAAAATTGACAAGCTGATCGCCATTTCCGGCGGCCTGCCCGGTGATTGGCTGGACGAAGAAAAATATGCAGCACCGCAAACCGACATCCTTTACATCGGTTGTAAAAAAGACCTGATCTACCCGGCCAAACGCATCCGGGAAAATGCGGAAAAACTGAAACCCAAATGCCGCTCGGCCCAGGTGGAAATTTACGATGCCGGCCATATAATCCCACGGGACAGTTTTGGTTTAATGGAAAAGTTTATTTTTGATTAAAAAAATGTTCTTTTCTTAGAGAAGAGTGTAAACCGGCTTATCGGTTAAAAGCAAACGGTGTTTACAATTTATATACTCCCGCTTTACGGTCGGTGAACAGCCGCCCTTGTCCAAATTGTCTTAAGCCACCTATATATCTTACTTTTCCCCAATTTATAGCTAACATTTTTACTTCTTCTTATAATTGGCATTCTTTATGCTTAAATAAATACGTTTATAAAAATTAAATAAACGGATTAATATTTTCCTTTATTTCAGATATTAACTGTTGTAACTTGTGCTTCAAATCCAAAAAAAACTATTTGAAGAAAACATTCCTGTCCAATCCAATTTCAAGGAGTCCTGTAATGAAAAGATTATTGTTGTTTGCTTTAATCCCGATCATAACGCTCGCCCAGGGAAAAAGCTATCCTGATACTATTATTGCCCATCACAGTAAAGTTTACCCGTGCAGGATCCTTCAAATCAGCCCGGATGGCTTTAAGTTGGTTTATGGCGCCAATCAACAAACCATTTTTTCTATGCGAATAGCAAAATCAATTATGGTTGAAAGCTTTGGTACTGTTTATAATCGGGAAGATGGCTTTACAACGGCTCTTGGGCCTGTGCAGGATTATATCAATGAGCGTAATAAAATTTATTTCGAGCTAAACCGTATGGATTCCCTTGCTGCCATCCCTGCCGCTAAAACACCAAAAACGGAAGGGGACAGTATATCTTTTTTTGATGAGGTTGGGTCGAATAACTCTTTTGGTTTTTTTTACTCACCGCTCGTCCAGGGCAAACGGGTTACCCTGCTGAGAAGTTATTACAACGAATCCGAATATACTATTATTGACGAGTTTTCTACAATTGTAGAATCACAATTTGCCACAAAGCTGATAGATAAAATGTACCTTATTTTTAATGTGGCCTACAACGCATCTACAACAAAAACACGTTCCGAAAATCACCGGGTTGATTTTGATCCTATCGGGCAGGCCGATTCCGGGAAAGATCAACTAAGTTCTCTAAAAATATTTACCATCGAAACGGGTCTGAAATATTATTTTACTGATTTTTTCCCTCGCCAAACCCGCATCTATCTGTCCGCCGGAATAGGCAAGAAGCTTGCTTTTGTTGAAAATAAAAACAAAGAATTATTTAAGGATGATCCCATAAATGATGAAAGAAAAGAAACCGATAATTTTGATCGGTTTCTTGAAGAGCTTAACTCCCCATTTTTACTACAGCTCGGATTTGGGGCAGAATATTATTTTAATAAATCCCTTTCAGTGCATTCCAGCATCCGTTTTTATTATGCATCCATCAGCGCCAACCGCAAACAAACAGAGCTAAACGAATATCGTGAGATTAAAAGGACCGTGAAATATGAATCGGATGAAATAAACACACATATTGGCTTTGGCCTTAATTTTTATTTTTAGGGGCAAAAATGAAAACTTTTTCTAAGATTGTCTTCATCGGGGTTTTATCATTTAGCTGTTTTGTTGAGGTGTTTGGCCAAATAGGAAACGACAGCATAAATCCCGGTTTTGAATTAAGCGGACTGGATAATTCTTTTGCCTTCTCGGCTTCGGATACCAATAGATTTGATTATGTAAAAGATGAGTTTTTGGTTAATGCCGGGTGTGGAGAATATGGCGCCAATCAGTACTGGCCGGGCATTGCAACAAATAATGCCGGGGTTTCCCTTATTGCCTGGATTGATGAGCGTGATGGACGGAAAGAAATTTACGCCCAGTTTTTTGATGCAGAAGGCAATAAAGGCGGGGAAAATATTTTGGTGAGCGACGCGCCTAATAACTGGAACTCTCAACCAACGGTTACGGCAAATAAAGAGGGCGGATTTGTAATTGTTTGGGCGCAGACAAGTTCCACGGTTTATGGGCAATTGTTTACTAAAAACCAGGCCAAGACAGGCGGAAATTTTATCATTTCTTCCAATTTCAATACAAATTCTCCTGCGGCGGCGTTTAATGAAGACGGGGATTTTGTTGTCTGTTGGGTGAGTGTCTATAATGGCAATACAACACTTTTGGGACGCGGTTTTGATAAGACCGGCCAGGCTAAAGGCGCTAAATTTGTTTTAAGTGATGATCAAAATTTTTCTGTCTATGCGGCGCGCAGGCAAGTGGCGTATTTGGGCAATGATAAATTTGCGGCGACCTGGTATCAAAAAAATAATACTGTCGGTGAAATCAAACTTCAGGTCTTTAATATCTTTGGGGAAACTGACGGGGGCAGGCAAACGGTTGGTACGATCGATTCATCCAAAACGGCAAGCCGGACAGCTATCTCGGCAATACAATCCGGCACATGCCTTATTAGCTGGATTGACTTAAAAACATATTATTACTCATCCGAACGAAAAATTTTTGGCCGGATTTATAACTCAAATTCGAATCAGTTCTCTAATGTAATCCAGATTAGCGATTCTGCTTACAAAGATGGCTTTGAGCTGTCAATCACAAATAACCAGGATGATACATTTTTAGTTTTATTTGCTACGGGCGCTAAAACCAAAGGACAGTTTATAAACACCGCTGGTATTACCGTCGGCGATAATATCACCCTTGCAAGAAATCTCTCCTGGAGATGGAAGAGCTATGCGCCAAGCTATGAAAATAAAATAAATGTTGTTTATGACTGGTACACGGATACGGACAGGAATATAAATTATTATCAACTTGACCAAAACTTAAATGAAAATTTTATTCGTGAAAAAATCAATGATGATGCCTGTAGCGCTAACCAGACACAGCCGGTTGTTCATTATAACACACTGGGGCAGTCCATTGTATTATGGCGCGATAAGCGGAACGGTAAACCGGATTTATTTGCACAGGTTTATGATAAAAATAATAATTCGGTTGGCGGCGCATTGGTGATAAATGATAGTTCGTATATTAATTATCAGGCAAACTATGTGGTAAAATCATTGTCCGATGGTAGCTTTGTGGTTGGCTTTGTCCTTGGGTCAAGGTATAACCAAACATATATCTTTCTCCAGGTAGTATCATCCCAAGGAGAGAAGGTCGGACTTAATAAACTTGTAAGTAACGTTTCCGCTTACGGTCGACATATCCTGGAATTAGGTACCGGGTACAATGATGATATTTTAATCTGTTGGTATGAAAATCAAAATCAGTCGGCCTATCTAAAAAAATATGACGGCGAATTTAATATAGTCAGGGAAACGACCAAGTTTGTCAGCTACACCAGCGGGAGCGAACAAAGGGAGATTGGTTTTTTTGTTAATGACAGTTTAAATATTTTGCGAAGCTGGAAAGAATACAAGGCCTATGCGCAGCTTTTTGATAGCAAGGGCAAGGTTATTTCCGATACAATTGTTGTTGCCGACGGATCCTATTTGTTTGATAACCTGAAAGGGTATTTATCAAATAGCGGCAATCTTGCATTTACCTGGGGGCATTATTCCAGGATAAGCATACAGCGCATTTATCCTAAAACCGGGGAGCGCTATCGTAATGAATATCGCAAATCCGGATATAGCGACGCTTTGCTTAAAGTTCTCTTTTTGGAGGATCGAAAGCTCTTAGCAACATGGGTGGACAATTCTGATATGAAGGCAGTTTTTCTTAATGATTATAATTTATCAAATACAGAATATTTTTTGCATTCTTTTGGGCCGGATCCAAGAAGCGGGTACGAGAATTACACAAATTACAGCACGGGGTTTTATAAAGATAAAATATTTTTGGCCTACGAAAGCAATAAACTGCCCAATACGGGAATAGATATTTTTGCCAAAATTTATGATGTGGGCACACTTGACCTTAAAAAAGAATTAACCCGCGATCCCATTTATCAGGACACGGTTTATCCTAATTTCCCAAATCCTTTTAATAGCGCAACAAAAATTGCATTTGATTTGAAGCGCGATGGTAAAGTAAAAATTACAATTTATGATACGGCAGGCCGTCGGATAAAAACAGTTCTGAATGCTTTCAGGCAAGCAGGTTATTATGAACTTGAACTTAACTTAGCCCAATTAGCCTCGGGCGTTTATTTTTATAAATTTGAAGCGGGCACATCCAGCGTACATAAAATGATTATTTTAAAATAGCGCCCATCCCCAATCTCGTTCCTCCCGTGTTTTTTACGGGGGGAACGAGATTGAAGGATACATTTGGCACTATTGTAAATAGAAAGTTATTACCGGGAAACATACTCCTACCGTAAAAAAGTTGCATTTCGTTTTTTTTTTTTTGTATATTCGGCAACAATAAGCAAATATATTTTCAGACTTTGTCGTTCTTGAGGGGGAAGCAAAGTTATTAACAAGAGGAAGAATATGTCCTGTTTTGTTAACCCAACACCCTTAATCTTTATTTCTTTACATACCCTAAAATAAAATTTATAAGTGAGGTACACTTATGACTAAACTAATTGTACTCTTGTTTTTTTTGTTCTCGATGTTATTGGCCCAAAACAAGTTTCGGGTTCCAAATAAAATTACAACCTACTTTGCAAAAAATGATTCCTCAAAACAGTATATTTTGTACAACCATCATCCAAAGAACCAAAAAAATGAAATATCAGATTTTACCTTAACAATTTCTGCAGATTTTAAAATGGATGTATTATTTGTTTTTAGTGAGGAAAAAATTGATACATTTCTTTTTAATGACAGTACTGTGTATGAAGTACAGCTACCACCCGGGAAATACAATTTTTTGGTAAGTACGTATAAATCGAAACATATTCTACAATTGTACTTTCGAGAAAATATTATTCTAAATAATGACACACTAATTGAAATTTCTGATAATGAAATTACACACCAAAATACATATACTTTTAAAAGGGAAGATAATTCTAGTTTGCGGATAAATATCGCCCAATTTACGTTTATATTTACAAATAGTAACATTGGGAAAGATAGGTTTATTGGTTTTGGATATTATATTACCTACCTAGATTCAATTTCGTATATCATTAAATATAATAGCATTATAGATTCCTTGGATAATCAATGGGCGTTTCAAGGAAGGAACGGTTCTAATAAAAACCTTTATCTTCTAAATGGGGTAATTGATGAGGCTTTAAATGACACCATAATTTCAAACAACCCACATAATTGGGCTTTTGCAGATTTTTATTATTTTTTTGAAGATTCAATAACCCAAAATAACAGAACTCTACAAGTTGGAACGAAATTACCTGCAACCTATAATTCCTGGGCTGACAGTTCTATCTCTCCCCCCTATAAGCAAAGAATATTTCAAGATATGTCTAATCCGGATTTTCTCTTCCATTCAAAATTTTCTCAATTTGTAAATGCAGAACAGTTTTATAATAGTCAGTACCGAACATCCCAAAAAAGAATATTTAAAGACAGGGTGGAACACTATCTTTCTCCCTTAAATTATAAGAACCCAATAATTACTAAAAATGGAAATAAGGTGCTGTGTGGAGTTCCTCCGATGTTCTGGAATGGTCGATTCAACAATACACGAGATTCGATAAAAATCAGCGCTCCATTCGGGCTTTTATCTTATCCTCTTTTATTTGTGTCACAATCTTTAGATGTTATAAACCAATCGCCCTTTGTGTATTTTTTATATAAAGATGGTTTTGAAATTAAGCGTGGTAAAATTGGTAAGAATATGGCGATTTATTTAGCCGCCGGGGCGATTTTTGACACATTAGATTTTTCTGTAGGCCCTGGTAAATACACTTATTCCATCATAAACGATAAGGTTGAGGTGGCGGGTATAGCGGGCGGGGTGCAGGTGGATGCGGAATTTGACTTGACGCTGGAAGACAAAAACCCGCCCTATATGGATTTTTTCCAAATTACAGAAGACGGTGTCCTTACAAATGTTTTACATGGCAAGGAGAATGCTAAAATCGCAGTCAGGGCTTATGATAATGTGGCCATAAAAAATGTGAGCCTGCAAGTGGAATCATTTACAACCCTTGAACGGACAAATTTAGAAATAAGTTACAATCCACCTTTTTATGAAGCTGAAATTCCTTTTTTAGAAGATGACAGCTACGCGTTATATTTAACCATCTCGGATTCTTCAAATAATAAGATTACAACTTTCATGGACCCGGCATTTGTAGTGGATAGGACGACATCCATCAATGAGGGGGGCAAACCGGTTTCCTCTTTTGAAATTGCATCCGTTTATCCCAATCCTTTTAATTCCAGAACAAAAATCAGGGTGAACTTGGGTGTTAAAAATTTTAAGAAAAGTAAAATAGAGATTTATAATATCCTTGGAAAACAGATAAAAAGTTATAAGAATAAGTTTATTAGACCAGGTTCCACAACTATAATTTGGGATGGCACAAATGATAAAAATACCGATGTGGCAAGCGGCGTATATTTTATTTATTTGAAAGGAGGTGGGAAGTTCACCATTAAGAAATGTATCCTTATACGTTAACGAAAGGAGGGAACAGGAAAGAAAACCATTTAATTTTAACTGAATTCTAATTAACTTCTATGGAGGTAAATATGCGAATTGTTATAATTTCATTAATGATGAGCTTTTCGATAGTTTTTGCACAGCAAACAAGATATGTTATAAATAGTGTATCCATAAATTCTACGTTTAATGATTTTGCTGCGGTTGTTGTTTCGGTTGATGTGACCTATGCAGAATCACAATCGATTTGTTGTACAGCCGAGACCCGTTATGATTGTGAATATGACAATAGTGGAGTCTGGGATAGGGCAAAATTTAAGAGAATTGATGACCCTGATACACCGATTATTGCTCCATTAAACTGGGTTAGTGACGAACCTGTTACGGGGATCGCTTGGGCAGGTAATGGCAATTTCAGAATTGAAATTAATGGTTTTGGAGATGGAGATTCTGATTCTGATGGTTGGTATAATTTCTCTGTCACTGATGTTGTAGGATTGCGTCCTTAAATTTGTGTAAAAAGGCAAATATGTGAAAAATTGCCATGTCCTTCCTAAATTTAGTTTGACCAAAAAAACAAAGGAAAAAACATGGCAAAAAGAGAAAATCAAAATATAGGATTAGT
>JAJRVW010000043.1 GCA_024277115.1 Calditrichota bacterium | reverse complement strand
ATTTGGATATGGAAATACTAAAAAATAAAACTGAACCGTGGGTCAAACTGGCGCGAGCGGTTTAAGTTCTGATTCCGCTACGCTTCATCAGAACTTAAACCGCTGGAAGAACAAAGTACACAACATTTAGGACTTGACTGCTTTTTCTCACTTTACAGGATATTATTTTAAATTTCTTTATTTAATTTATCAGGCTTAGAACTTTCCCAATGCCCTGGGTAATTTTTTATTTTAGCAGCAATAGACGCCGTACCGCTGTGTAGCCATCTGCTTTAATCTGATAATAGTAAATCCCGCTGGAGTAACTGCTTAGATCAAGATTGTATGTATATTCACCAGCTGCTTTTTCTTCATTAACAAGTTCCAGCATCTTTTTCCCTAATAAATTATAGACTGCAAGGGTAACAGGGCCTGTTTTTGCAAGACTGTATTTAATAGTGGTGGTTGGATTAAACGGATTAGGATAGTTTTGGTGTAAGGCAAACTCAGCTGGTACAAACCTTGTTTCCGGTTCAACACTTAATATACTGGAAAGGACAAAAGTAACCGTATTATTAAAGATGCTAAATATAGTACCATCATGTACCCGAAAAAGGAAATTTGTCGTATCTGTGCTTACACCATCATAAACAAAGCGGAATTTCCCGGCTTCAATGTCTGCCCTGTTAATATCCTGATATTGCACGATCTCCTGCCAGGTATCATTATTTTTATACTCAAGAGAACCACTCTCTTCCAAACGGGTTATCCTTACCTTGACCATTGCACTTTCATCGGTGTAATTAAAATCAGCCAGGCTAAATATGTAAACATCAGAGTCAGGAATAATCGTCGTATCGGATGCGCTTGGCGGAGAATTATAAGCATCGTCATAGCCACTAAACTTATAGGCGTATAACCCATCCCCATTTTGAGCGGAGTAAATAGTGCCCTCGTTGCCAACAGCCACTCCTACAAAAGTATTTATAGCAGGATCAGTACTATTATTAATAAATGCTAATTTTGTAAAAGCAGCTCCATCGTAGGCATAAGCAAATAAACCGAGCGAATGATAAGCCACAAAAACAGTGCCATCCGTTCCAACGGTCACATTCCATGCCAGGGAATTAAGATCTTCCCGAACCGTTCCGGCAGTAGTAAACTCAGCTCCATCATAACTATAAGCAGTTACGCCATACGAGGCGCGGGCTACAAACAAAGTACCATCCGGGCCAAGCGCCAAACCGCGTGTATCAAAAATAGATGGAATTGTTCCTACCTTTGTAAATGAACTGCCATCAAAAGTATAGGCGTATAAATTACTCGCAACTCCGAGGAAGATTGTTCCATCATCGCCAACAATTACAGACCGGGCTATACCGCCTTCATCTATAGTAACCGGATTGGAAAAGGAGGCATCCTTATATGAAAATGCGCTTAATCCGCTATAACCATTTGCGATAAAAATTGTACCATCATGGCCAAGTGCTATATCGTTCGGGGAAAAATAACCGCTATAGAACGCAGCACTGTCATAGGTTGCATTTTTGTACGTATAAGCCCATAAACCGGCATCATAGTAACCCCAAAAAACAGTTCCATCTGCATTAACACCCACATCCGTTATTGAGACGCCTGGATTTATATTGGCCTCATTAACAAATGACGAATCCTCTAGCGTATAACTGCGCATGCCATTGGCGCCATTGGCAAGTAAAATTTTATTATTGGGCGCTATAGTAATACGCGTAGCTAACCCACCAGCTTGGTTAGTATATGCCGATGGGCTAAAAACCCCTTCATCACCATCATAATCGTACACATAGAAAGCAGCGCCTGTTAATAAAACTAAACTGTCTGAAAAGGCTGTCACACCTCTTAATGAACCTGTTGTATTATTATAGCCAACAGTAGCTAAAAAGTTATATTCTAAATTATAGGTGTAGGCAATTATCCCATAAATATCTGTAGTGAATATTGTGCCATTTGGGGATATATCCGCCGAGTAAGTCCAGCCCCATGCTTTAACCGATGTTTTAGAGAAAGAGCCGTTTGAATAAGTAAGTGCATACAATCCGGGTTGCCCGTTTGCAAAAAAGACAATACCATCCGAGGAGACCGTAACACCCCAGCCCACACCGTCGTCATCAAAATGCCCGGCTTCTGTAAAAGATACGTCATTATATGTATAGGCGCGCAGCCCATCTAAATAATTTGCTAAAAAAACAGTACCATCCGGGCCAACAGCGATGTCTTTCGCCCTACCGCCATTATTTATGTGCGCTTTATGCAAAAAAGAAATACCGTCGAATGTAAAGGCCCGTATGCCGTCATTTTCGTTTGCAATAAAAAGTGTACCATCATCGTTAAGCGCCACACTTTGTGCTTAACCACCACTATCAATATGGGCAATATTTGTAAAGATCGAGCCATCAAAAGTATAAGCGCGTAAGCCATCGAGGCCATTCGCAAGGAAGATCGTACCATCGGCGGCAAGGACTAAACCATTGGCCTGGCCCCCGTCATCAATATGGGCTATATTCTCAAACGAACTCCCATTATAAATATAAGCACGTAAGCCGTCTTGCTTGTTTGCCAGAAAAATTGTTCCATCCGGGGCAACAACACTTTCACTTGCCTTTCCAACCCCTTCATCAACATTGGCGATCACTTCAAAGGTTTGCTGTGTATAGGCGCTTTCCACAATTGAAAAAAACGCTGCACAAAACAGGACCATTATTCGATAATATTTATCTGCCGCCATTTTTGACTCCATTCATTAAAAGGGTTTATTCTTGCTAACCAGGATCCAGCTTCTCTAACTTTATTTATTTAGTATTTTTATTGAAATAGTAGATTTACTTCTGGGACAGACAAAAAGCATTAACTTATATGTTTTATAATCTATCGTATCCTCATAAGAATAATCCGATGCATTTAATGAGTAAAAGTCCTGTTCAATTTCACGGTTTCGTTGCCCGGCCTTTGTTTCGATAGCCGCATAGAGCTCTTTTAACTTAAATGATTTGGAAAGGGGCAAAATGAGTCTATCCTTAAAATAATTTATAAATAATTTAATGGATAGTTGGGAGGATTATAACTGCTAAAAAGGGTGGTTTTAAAGATAAAAAGTAAGCAAAACCTACCTATATAGGTAGGGCGAAGTTAAAATAAATCAGATTAGATTATTTTATTATCATTCATTATTAGTAGAGGAAGGTTTATAATTATAATAATGATCCGTTGTGATTAACGGATCATTAACATTTTTTTTGTTAGGGCAAATGATCCTGATTTCAAATGCACAAAATAGAGTCCACTTGCAACATCTTTGTTGTTTTTGTTACGGCCATTCCATTTTAAAAAGTGAGTGCCAGCTGCTACTTTTTGATTCAGAAGCGTTTTTACCTTCTTTCCTAAGACATCGTAAATAGTAACCTCAACATTGTTTATACCTGATACCTTAAATTGAATTTTTGTTTCCATGTTAAAAGGGTTTGGATAGTTTTGACTCAAGCTAAATTTTTCAATTAGATTATCCTTGTCACCCAGGGATGTAACAACCGTTTCAAAATAAAATTGATCATTATTTTGAAATGGTTTAAACAACTTTAAGATCAAGGAATCACCAGGTACGGGGTTTCTTTTTCCGGATGAAGGATTCAACAAAAGCTGCCAAGTGGAAATTAATGAATCATTCTCATCCCTTTTAAGAAAAACAATTAAATCAGAATTGTTTATATTATCTCCATCCGCAGAAAATTCACCATTATTTCCGTCAATCTCAAAAAAGGCAAATTCAATTCGTTTGTTGGTTTTCAAATTTTTAATATTAAAATTTACAGGTTTTTCAGGTGAAACTATATTCAATGGTAAGACGAAATAGGTAGAAGTATCAATCCCTACATTTCCAAACTCAATCACATAGTCGGTGAGTTCTGGTATGCCCAGTAAATCTAAAAATTGAAATTGTTT
>JAJRVW010000042.1 GCA_024277115.1 Calditrichota bacterium | reverse complement strand
GTCTGCTGAGAAATCCTGTCAAGGAAACTCAATTAAAGGCAGGTTTTCTTATTTTATTAAAAGCATACGTTTGATTGCCTGATATTTTGTATTTGTACTCTGAGAATTAACTTCTATTTTGTAGACGTAAACACCGCTTGGCAATTGATCGCCATTAAATGAAACATTATGATAACCTGTCGCAATTCTTGAATTGACTAAATTGGCAATTAGTTGTCCTTGAATATTGTAAACATTAAGATTAACAAAACTCTCTTCTTTAATGTCAAATGAAATATTAGTAACTGGATTAAAAGGATTTGGGTAAGCATTATGTAAAATGGTATTCTCAGGAATACAATCACTACAATTATTTTCGGCTATGCCATGTTTTGATAATCCACTGGCTGAAACACATGAAGCACCCAAAGGAAGGTCTGATTCATTATCATTTAAATCAAATGCAGATACTTTATAACAAACCCAGAGACCAAATTTGCCACCTCCAATTATAACACCCGGATCAGTAAATGATGTTGTGTTCTTATCAACACTTGTAAGAAAACCATAGTTCCCGTCCCCGTATTTTACATAAATTTTGTAACCAGATAAATCATGTTCTGTGTTGTCATTCCAATGAATTGTGGGATGCTGACCAATTGAACCTGTTACGCTTTGATTTGCCGGAATATGCGGGGCAATATCGGAATAAACAGTCGAACCATTATTACCCTGATCTGAGTATTGTGGCGTTTCATACTGAGAATCTTTAGTATCTTCCCAGGAAAAGATTTCATCTATGCTTGAAAGGTCATCTTCGTTGGTATCAGGCGCTGGTAAATCATTTTTGGTAATTGTTTCTAAGTTTGAAGCATTTAGCATATGATAATTAAATTCACCATGGTGATAGGTAACGTTGGAAGTAATTTCATTCTCTCTTGTATCTGCGCCATCAGGATTTGTATCATCTGCCCGGAAAGCCAATTCATCCCCTTTACAGGCGGTAGCAATTAACGTTTTAACATTTTCTAAATTATCAATAAATCCGCCGGAAAAACACTGTTGCATCCAGACGACCCTTTTATCATAATCTAATTGGTCTGCTAAAGAAGCAAAGGAAACATCGCTAATTGAACCATCCATAAGATATAAAATAGAGTTGTTATTTCCTGCTGAGCCACCATGGTCAAATGTCCATATAAAAAGAAAATCATTTTCTGCCATTTCAGGAATACCTCTATTGCTGTTCCCATTCTTCAACCAGGAAAAAATGTTATTTACACTTGCAACGGTAGCTGCATAATCTGTTATTTCTGTAAACTCACCTGGGAAGTTTAAAGTAACATTATACCGGTCTCCGCGATCAAAATAATCATCACCATCACCATATAGAACATAAATGTTTTCGTCTTTAAAACCATACTTGTATAGCATTTCCCACATCAGGTAGGTATCATTCCAAAACTCGTCGAAACCGCCATAACCATTTATACCAACCCCATCATTCCAGTTTTTCGGGGAATAAGATCCCGTTGTCGGTGTGTCACCGGTTATAAGAATGGCAATGTTTTTTGGGGAATTATTGGGTGTATCCGCAAATACATTTAAAACATTTGTTAAAAAAGTAAAACAAATAGACATTATGATTATAGATTTCATAATAGCCTCCTAAGTTTATTTAAGATGAATAATTTTTTTTAACAGATTTTCGGTTTGGGAAGAAAAATAAATATAATAAATGCCGCTGCCCACCACTTTTCCATATTTATTCTTGCCGTTCCAGACAATAGAATGACTGCCTGGAAAAAAATAATCATTGTTTTTAAGTTTTTGTACCTCCTTTCCTAAAATATTAAAAACAGAAATATTGACTGGTTGGGATTTTTTGATTGAAAATCCTATGGTTACACGGCTATTAAATGGATTCGGGAATGTTTTTAATAAATTGTTTTGTGGTCGCGGGTTTTGCCTGTTCTGTAAACCGGTAACAATAGTACCTTTAGAGTAATAAATATCGGATAATTGAACAAACTGCGGATTTTGACTAAAAGTAAAGTGTAGTTTTCCAGACTGATCGAAAGTAAAATCATAGCTTAAAGTTTCAATATTCAATTCGAGGTCATTTATAATCCATTTTTGATTATCAGGATAAACATATTTTGTTTTGAATGGCTTGTTTGTGGCATCGACAAAAATTATTAGAGGTTGATTTGTAATTGGGTTAATTCGGATAATAGGATTAAACATTTTTCCATCCAAATTTGTTAAATTGGCAGGAGAATTCCATTTATTATTTTGAAACGTGGTATAAAAAATTTTATAATCCGATCCATATTTTTCAATTTTCTGTTCCCACACAACGTGCGGGTTATTCTCCTGGTCTAAAGCCATTTCGTAGTCACTAATCTGGAAAGTGTCAAGGTTAGATATTTTATAAGGATCGGACCATTGGTCGCCATTATATTTTATATAATGTAAATTAGCGTATTCATTGTTAGCATATCTATAAATTAAATGGATGTTATTATTTTTATCTTTTACTACTTTAGGGGAACCTAAACTTGCTGTAGTGGAGGAGAGTATATTTTGAATTTCTGACCATTTCTTACCGTCAAAATTAATCCTGCATATCTTATCAAAGCTATCCCAAAATATTTGTATTTTGTTTTCTTTATCAATTATCATATCCGAATGTCTTGCCATACCAAGGCTGTCTATAGATAATTGCATAGGCGACGTCCAGGTACTGTCTATTTTCTTCATATAAAAGCAACGATCAAAATCTCCCGTATTGTCTGTATATATTAAATGCAGTTGATTAAGCAAGTCTGATTTAAGTAAACAGCTTCCGAGAAATTTATTGGAAGTAAGGGAATCTGGCTCTGACCATTTTTCTCCATTATACCATGTATAATACAACTCATCAGGCCCTTCAACAGGAAGATATCTATAAACAATATGGATATTATTATGACTATCCAGGCAGATTGATGGACTTACGCAATGGTTCCAATCCACGCTTGTTAAGTTTTCAGGTTCAGTCCACTGGAAAGGCTGGGAATAGCAAAAGGAAACCAGACATAGTGAGAAGGCTAATGTTTTTATTTTAATCATAGCATATCTCCTAATTACATATGATTTTTTCACTAAAGGAATTTGAATTGAATATAGTTAGATAAAAAAGCGTTTACAATAAATAAATTAGGTTTTTTTAGGAAGGTGAAAGAATATATTAAGAACAAGCCGCTAACGACTTGCAATAAGGTGATTTGCCACTGAAAGAACTTACAAATCGGAAACATGATCCGAGTGGCAAATTCACCTTAATTGCTGTGTTAGAAGCCCATTGGAAAAGTTAGCAGTAGTTTTATTTTATTAAACTAAATTTTTTACTTTCTACATATTCCCCGGCAACTATTCTGTAAATATATGTTCCACTTGAAAGCTCACTTGCCTCAAAAGAAAGAGTATATGAACCAGCAGAAAAATTATCATTTACTAATTCCTCTATGAGTTTACCATTTAAATCATAAATAGCCAGGCGTACGTTAACATCTACTTTTAAACCAAACGCGATTCTTGTTTTAGAGTTAAACGGGTTTGGATAAGCATTTTTCATGTAAAAGTTTTCAGGAATAACATTCTCGACTTTATCGACATTTGCGCTTTTATTTAAACCACTATAATTGATACAATCCGGTGATGTTTGGGATGATTCTTTACCCCAGGCATCATAAGCCGATATTTTATAACACGCCCATGGAAGGAATTTCCCACTTCCTATAATTACACCATTATCTGTCCAAGTATTTGTATTTCTGTCAACAGTATGAAGTAAAGTGTAAGGTGTGCCATCCAAACTTTGATATATCTTATAACCAGCAATATCTTTTTCAGGGTTTAAATTCCAAGACAAAATTAGATTTGAACCTTGACTATTAATGCTAAAACCAGTTGGTACTTTGGGAATATCATTAAAAATATCTACACGTGCATTGAGTATAAACCATCGGATATTGTTTATTGACAAACCAGATAAAGTTCCATCTCGTAAATTTGATCCTGGAATTGAGGTGTTGCTGAAATCTTGGGATAAAGTATTATCTTTAGGAAAAAAAGAAGAAATTGGTAGTGGTTTCGATGGATTATTCAAAATAGCATTTGAAGCATCCTCCAATTGAACAAAATCAAATGGATTACCTCCAAAATTATCTGTCCCATGCCATTCAGGATCACCATGCCAAATAAGAATTCCATTTGGGTAGGCTATAGAATGAAATTGCGGTGACATCGCCCCTGAATTGGAATATGAAAACTGTTCATATTTCAAGCCATTCCAATATTCTATCACAAAAAATTCTTGGGAGTTTGGAATAGCCAGTTTATAAAATAGAGGCGAACCATCCACCGCACGTTCTACTATTACATCAGCTTGTTCGTTTGTAAGATTTATAACATTTGCAGAGACCCATCCCTTTCTAACTTTGTAAAGTGCTGAGATTGGCGCGGGGCAAGCACCTTTCCAACTACCACCATTCATATTCCCTTGACTCATCAAATTATAATTATAAGTATTCGTATCCCCTTTGTACTCATCAGCGAAACCGAAAGCGCCATGACCCAATTCATGGCAATGTACACCTATATTAGTGAATTTTGGTGTAAAATAATCCTCGGTTTCACCTATAATAATTATGTCCTTATTAAATTCAATAATCTCTCCTGAATATAATGTGATATTGTCTGTTATTGGCTGAGCGCGAGGAACAAATGGACGTGTAGTTCTTTGCCGTCCCCTATACACAAAAGTATATACTTCATATTGTGCCATATGGTCTTTGCCATACTCTACAACAGCTTCTTTATAGCAGAGTTTTAAAAAGTCTTTATAGGTCCAATCATTTTCCTGATAATAATCCAAAGGCTCTGGAAGTTCAAGCCAGTCGGGCATGGAATTATTATTTGGATCTGGTTGGTTTACAATTTCAGGTTGCCCATTTTTACCTGTAAAAATGATATTACCCAGACTCTGATCGAGATAATAGTCTTTTACACTACCAAAAACACGATCTCCATCTGGGTGTTTACCCAAACCGTTCCAAACGCCTTCTGAAAAGAATATCTCATCAAAATCTGATTTTCTGGGATTTAATCCAGTGAATTGGGAAGTTGTGGCGCCGTCAACTAAAATAACACCCCATTTAATGGTTTTGGGAAACGAGGTGATTGTAACAGGTTGTAAATTTTCCCTGGCTGATGCCGCTTCGGTCTCCAATTCGTCAATTCTGGCCTGCGTACGGTCAATATCATAAGAATATGCCGGTGGGCTGTCTATGCCAACCCTGTAAGAAGTGGGTTCAAAATCACCGTTCGTCCCAATTTGTGCATAATAGAACCAGCCGGTTGTTGCATTCTGATAAATATTATATCCGTCGTCAGTGACCCATTCCCATAAAACCCCGTCAGCCGTATAAGTTGCATTGAATTGCGTCCCGCCCGGCTGGCTCATGGTCACCATACCCGTTTCTTTGGGACTGGATGAATATGAATTACTGAAAACTAAAAATATAAAAATGAATAACAACCTGAAAAAAAAATTAAACATAGCGATCTCCTACTTTAATAAAATGAGTTTAATTATTTTGGAAGTAATTACACTATTTGTTTCTTTCTCCAATAAAAGAAAATATATCCCTGAGCTGACCGCAATATTTTCCTGATCAACACTATTCCATTGTCTAATGTGCCTGCCTGCTTGCAGATTACCTAATTTTTCAACCAAAATGGTTTGCCCAAGGTTATTAAATATTTTCAGGGTTACTGATGCATTTTCTTTGAAAGAAAAACTGATTTCTACCCGGTTATTAAATGGGTTGGGAAACGCCTTTAAATTAATATCTCTGATTATTGGTGAATGAAAGGTTTCACTGAGAGAGGTTAACTTTTTTCCAACAGTGCCATCCTGGTTTACGCGCTGGGCATACGTTCCGGGTGGGGCAGTATAAGCAAAAATAATGTCATCACTGGATAATGAAATAGCTTTAAAGCTACTAAAAAAATCATTGCCAATTAGTAAATCTTCTACCCATTGTATTTCGCCTTCAAGATTTAGTAATTGGTTTTTTTGTTCTACAGTCCACCAATCATCTGATTCTTCAAAAATGAAATAAAACGTGTTATCAGGGCCAGAAAGCATTGCAACCCCCCGTTGCGATGTATCTTCGTTGGGTAATTTTTTATGACTTGGCCTAATACCAAACTCATCAAATTTTACGAGGCCGGAATCATTCACTATTTGAAAATAGGAATTTGGGGAGTTGTTATTTTTAGGAAGCCAGTAAAAAGCAATGTCGGATTCATCAATGGCAAATATATTTTTAAATTGAAAACTTTCATTTAAAGAATCATACATTACCAAAGGCTGTTCTATTTCATACTTACCGTCAGGGCTTAAAATATCTATGGCCAGCTCTTTGTTAAAATTGTCAATGGGCAGTTTTAAGCCAAGTTGCTTAATTCGACCACTTTCAGTTATTACCTGGTTAGTGCTATATTTATCTAATAAATCTAACCAATCCAATCTTAAATCTCTCTCCCATTGTACTTCTCCCAGCTCGTTAATCCTTGATGTAAAAAACGTTTTACCATCTCGTGTAGCTACATAGATAACACCGCCGGTTTTATCCGGTTCTACTGAAAAAACCAGATATTTATCAATGTTGTCTTTATAATAAGTAAGACCATTCTCTCCCCATAGTTTTTGCCCATTTTGTGAAATATGCTGTATTCTGAAATATCCCACAGGTATAGTGTCAAAATACCAATTTTTTGCTTCTTTCCATGAAACATAGCACCCACCATTCTCATCACTTGCTATTTCAAAATCAATTTGGTCAAGTGAGTCTGCGCCTAGGATGACGCCATCTCCCCAAAGCTGCCTACCTTTATCATCCATTCTCTGCAATCGAATTGAAAAATCCCAAACAGGAGAATCATTGAACATATAGAGAACATTACTTTCCCGAAAACAAATGATTACACCGTTGTTTCCATCGGAGACCATTTGCACCAGGTTAATATTATGTTTTATCTGACTGTAACCAATTGGTTCTTCCCAGTTGGCATTGCCGTCCTTATCAAGGCTATAAAGATAAGGATGGGATATGGGAATGGTATCGTTTAAAATATAATCGTCGTTAACAGAAATATAAATGCCGTTAAGCGTGTCCTTAGCAACTTCTAATGGGGCTACTCCCCAGGGATTAAGTCTCAAATTATTTGTTGGGTCATCAGACCATTGGGCAAAAAGATTTACAGAAAAAAGTAAAAATATTATAGTTAAAATTTCGTTTCTAAAATACATCTGTTCCCCATTAGTAATTAAAATAAAGGATTTGATTTTCTGTTGGTAATTATACAAAGTATAATTACATTTTACTATAATTTATTTGAATTTTTTGGGCTTTCTAACGTGCCAGCATTTAGCTGGTTTGCCACTGAAAAAACTTCCACACCGAGATCATGCCCCGCGTGGCAAATTCAGCTAAAATGCCGTGTTATAACATTAAATGTGCGCAAGCCTGTAAACCAAAACCGAAAGAGGATGCGCCACAAAACAAAAAAAGTTTTCACAAGGTAAGCAAAAAAAAATCAAGATTGAAACAGAAATATTGACGCTTGCAAAATGAGCCTTAAAAAAATAGAAAATATTATTTTAGAATTTTCCGGCCCAAGAAAACTTTTCACGAAAAAGGGCAGG
>JAJRVW010000041.1 GCA_024277115.1 Calditrichota bacterium | reverse complement strand
ACCGCTTTCTATTTCACCTATTACTTTCTGCTTGAAGGCTTCGCTATACCGATAGCTTATCGCTTGTGCTGACATGGGGGCTCCTTTGTTTTATATTTACAAGTTTACTAAATTCTGTAAATATAATCAGGACAAGACAGAGACTAAAGAACTGCGGGATGAAGGAACCGGCCTACTTATATATACCACGCGGATTTCATACTCTTATAATAATGATGGTAAAATGAATACTTATCTTTATGAGACCTGGAATAGAAACCATGAAAAATTTGAAAATGAAAGCCGCAGACAATGGGCATATGATTTAAATGGAAATTTAACTGGATTTACATCTGAAAGATTGTTTGGAGATGAATGGCACCCATTCCCTCAATATCTGAATTTCAGAAATAATTCGTATGATTATTTATTTTCCTGTGAAGAATTTAATGCATTCTACGATGCGACATCCAACGCAAGGAACGAAAATATCCAGTTTAGGTTAGGCAAGAACTATCCCAATCCGTTTAATGGAAGCTCATTTATTCCAATTAAAATTTATTCTGCGGGAAACTATACATTACAAATTTATAATTTGCTTGGCCAAAAAGTATATGATTTATATTCCGGATTTTTAGATATTGGTGAGTACGACATTGAATGGGATAGCAAAAGAACAGATAATAGCTCTGTTTCTTCTGGACTATATTTTTATCAACTTTCTGGCGACAAAGGTTCAGTTAAATCCGGTAAAGCAATTTATATTAAATAGCGCTGTATAGCAAAATATCACCAGAATTTACTATAGGACGGCGAACTCTGAGTTCGAAAATTCATGGGGGTAAACCTAGTGAATATCACATAGATATGTTCGCTTAAGGTGATCAGGACAAGACGGGACTGGCTGGCATTGTAATGTAACTGTATATATAAAGATAAAAAACTCTGTAAGCTCTGCGCCTCCATGTTAAAAACGAAGCCCAAATCAATCTTGTAAAAAAAGTTATCCCACACAAAGCTGCGGATTCTAAAAACGAAGAGACGCTCTCTATGTTCTGGCTGAAATGAATAACGGATTTATGTAAAGCTATATATGTACTTATATAAGTCACTCAACAGATTAGTAAATATGAATAGGATATTATTCCTTCTCTATGTAAATTAAACTAACTATTTATGAGGCATTCATTACAACTATTTTTTATAGCTTGCAATAAACAGGTAATCAAAAAACGTGTGTCATACTGTAATAATATTTCAGAACACATGATTAAAGAGACTTGCCCCCTTACTGCAAGGTTATAAATATTTTTCGCTGGATACATAACCCCTCAAACTTCTACAAAAATCTTTTTATCCCATCATGAGATTTATGGTTCGTAGAACCATAATAAGATTTGTTTTGTATTTTTTACTCCTTAAAAATCCGAAGCATCGGGGCACTAAGAACAATATCTTATATTGGATCATAAATTGAAAATGAGACAAGAAATAATAGATTAATGCAGAACGCACTGAATATCCAGAAGAAATGGATTTCTAAATTTAAATAAAGAAAAAACATGAACAGAAACCCTTATAACGGATCATATATAACAACAGCACTTCTTCTCGCTGCCGGTACCGGTAGTCGCCTTTTTCCATTAACACAAGATTCACCTAAATGTCTTACAATGGTGAATGATATTTCCATTCTTGAACGACTTGTCAGTAACTTGAACGAGCAAGGGTTTAAACGTCTTGTGATAGTAACAGGGCATCAGGGAAATTGTATAAGGGAATTTCTTGGGACAAAATCAGGATGCATGGTTATTGAATATATTTATAGCCCACTTTATAAAACAACGAACAATATCTATTCACTATGGATGGCCCGCAATATTCTTAATGAGCCATTTGTCCTCTTTGAAAGTGATATTGTTTTTAACGCCTCACTACTTGATGAAATGGTTCTTCCTGATAGAATTGCTGTAGCGAAAATTGAACCTTGGATGGATGGAACAACAGCTACATTTAATAAATCCAGAAAAATTGAAAGCTTTAATAATGACACGCCCACACGCTTAAATGAGATTAGGTATAAAACTGTCAATATTTATAGTTTTTCGCTTCCTTCATGGTGTGCTATTATAGAAAGGCTTAATCAGTACATTTCAGAGGAAAATGTAAACTGTTATTATGAAACTGTCTTTGCAGAATTGGTGGATGATGGCAATCTTTCGTTTCAATCTGTTGTTTTTGATAATGCTCTTTGGTATGAAATAGATACGATTGAGGATTTAGCTTCAGCCGAGAAGTTATTAGCTGAACACATTCCCGCAACAACTTTTCCTGAGAATATCATTTTAAAAACTGCATATTTATCAGAACAACTTGGCAAAGAAATTACACGCACATCAACTAAATTGATTACGGGTTTAGTTTCTGAATTGAAGCCATCATAGCAAGTTAGTATATACAAATTTAATCTAAATGACACAATTTAAATATAAAACCCAAAAAGAAAAATACGATTTTATCTCTAAGCAACATGGAGGCTATTACCGCCATAACTTTATAGACCATGCTTATTTATATAATTTATATTTTCCCCCAAATGCTGTATTTACAACCCTTAAAGAGAATATACATGATATAGTATTGAATTATCCGATGGCACAAGATGCCCTGGCGGAACTTATTGGCACTATAATTGACCAACCGGCAGAAAGGATTGTTGTAGGAAATGGGGCTGCTGAAATTATCAAAATCCTATCCGGCCATTTGGCAAAAAAAATAATTATTCCTGTCCCTTCTTTTAATGAGTATGCCAATGCCGCACCGGAAGGTGGCGTGGTTGAATTCCCACTCGAATTTCCATCTTTTCAGTTGGATGTAGATAAATATGCTAATGAGGCGATAAAGGTTGGGGCTGATATCGCTGTTGTCGTAACGCCTAATAATCCTACATCATTGCTTGTGCCTAAGGCTGATCTTATTCGACTTACGCAAAAGTTAGAGAAGCACAATTGTATGCTGGTTATTGATGAATCGTTTCTTGATTTTGCTGAAAACAAAGAAACCATAAGCCTTGAAAAAGAGATCCATAATTATCCCAATATGGCAATTCTTAAGAGTATGAGCAAAGCTTATGGAATTTGCGGACTTAGAATTGGTTACATACTCACCGCAAATTCGACCTTTTCTGATTCAGTACGAAAAGGAATTCATATATGGAATATTAATGGTTTTGCCGAAGAATTTTTACGGATATTACCGGCCTTTAAGCAAGAATTTAATGATAGTTGTAAAAAAGTTATTAGCGATAGGGATGAATTCTATCGAGGACTATGTGCGATAAAAGGCATGACTATTTTTAAGCCGGACGCAAATTTTATCTTTTGCCGGTTGCCCGATAATGCGTTAAATGGACCGGAAGTGGTCGAACGTTTGTTTATTGAACATAATATCTATATAAAAGACAGTAATGGAAAAACACAACCAGATGCCGATCGTTACATTCGAATTGCCAGCCGTACCAGAGAGGAAAATTCAAATTTAATTGAAGCATTGGTGGATGTCATGTATTCTAAAAGTAGCTCAAATGAGTAAGGCCCATCCTCGGCGCAATATGCTTAGCTTTGCCAAAGATATACCCAATATGATTTCCCTGCTTGGGTTGTTATGCTCAGTACTAGGTATATATTTTGTAATTGAGGGTTATTTTCTTGCAGGCATAATTAGTATTCTTTGGGCTGTATTATTTGACTGGTTAGATGGTATAATAGCCCGGAAAATAAAGGATCGGACAAAAGAACAAGGTGTTTTTGGAGAGCAGCTTGATTCCATGATAGATATTGTAAGTTTCGGCGTTTTTCCCGCAATCCTACTTTTAAGTTACGGGAATTATAGTGCTTGGTTTATACCGGGATCGTTTATTATTGTTGCCAGTTGTTCTATACGATTAAGCTATTTTAACCTTTATGGCCTTATTGATAATAAAACATACATGGGGCTGGCGCTTGACAACAATGTGCTAATTTTAGCTTTTATATTTTTATTTGAAAGTTTTTTTAATCATGCCACTTTTTCAATAATACTCTATATCGCACTACTAATTTTAACGGCTTTGAACCTTTCCTCAATACCTACCCCAAAATTGGGAACGAAATGGATTTATGCACTCGCTGTCTATGTGCTTGTTCTCACCTCTGTTTTGGGATCAATTTTATGGAACAGGGTATAACAAAAATACAACATGTCCAATATAAGGTTCTCAGGGATTATATCTCAGATAATGAATTAATAATATATGCTGCGGATAATTTCTCACAATTTGCCGACGGGATTTATTTATAACTTCAAAATATGAAAGGGCCCTGCCTGTAACCTTTTCAAATGATTTGGTTGTTTTACGGGAAAAATTAGACCATGAATATCATGATTGGTTTACCTGATCTTGACTTTAGGAGTGCTCAGACAATCTCATTTCTTATAAAATTGCCACCTAAGTTCCACGTTGGAAATGAAGATAATACAAAAAAGCCCATCAGTACAAGGCCTGTGGGCTTTTTGCGGAGAGAGAGGGATTCGAACCCTCGGAGGGCTTACACCCCCAACAGTTTTCGAGACTGCCCCGTTCAACCACTCCGGCACCTCTCCATGTTTTCAGATAAATTAGCGGGAAAATTCAATGGTTCCAAATAAAAAAAGCAGGTTTAAATAACCTGCTTTTCTCTTGCGGAGAGGGTGGGATTCGAACCCACGGTACCTTTGCGGTACACACGCTTTCCAAGCGTGCGCATTCGACCACTCTGCCACCTCTCCGGCTTTAATTCTCTTACACAGACATAGATTTCAAAAATCTTCTAAAAGGAACATACGCTTTCTCCCGCCACGGCGGGATGCGCATTCGACCACTATGCCATCTCTTTGGTTTTTCAACCGCCTCAATAAAATCAAGACTTTTAATATAAGGATAGTTTTTATTTTTCTCAAGACTAGCTTTTATAAATTAACAAAAAATAAAAATTTATATGTTACCTTTTTTTTGCTCCCTCAACTTCTCAAAAAACTCAACCATCAGATGGGCGCACTCCGATTTTAAAACGCCCGGCACAACCTCAATTTGATGGTTTAAACGGGGATCGTTCAACAAATTAAACAGACTGGAATGTGCCCCGGTTTTAACATCTACCACGCCATAAACCACTTTTTTTAAGCGCGCTAAAACTGATGCGCCGGCACACATAGAACAAGGCTCCACCGTGACAAACAACGTGGCCTCCCGCAAAAACTTTTCCTGGATCGTACTCGTGGCGGCCGTTATGGCAATCATCTCAGCATGTGCTGTGGGGTCAGTAAGTAATTCTACCTGGTTATGTCCCCTACCGATTATCCGGTTATCCAAAACCACAACAGCACCGATCGGCACATCACCGGCATCAAAGGCCTTTTTGGCCTCTTTAAGCGCTTCGTGCATAAAAGCCTGATCGTTATTCTTTTGTGTTAATGAGAAGTTCATAATAAATATTTAAATTTCAGACTCTCTGATAAACAAAAAAAGCTCCATAAAAATGGAGCTTTACCAAGTACGCCCGAGAGGAGTCGAACCCCTAACCTTCTGATCCGTAGTCAGACGCTCTATCCAATTGAGCTACGGGCGCATTCCAAAAAAGTGAGCTTTTAATTTACAGCCATCTAATAAATATGTCAATAAAAAAATCTATTTATTTACACGGACATTTACAGCCCGGTCACCCTTCATATCCGATTTAATATCAAACTTTACCGTCTGGCCTTCACGCAATAATTTTGGCTTTACAGAAGGATGAAGATCACTTACATTAACAAATAAGTCATCATCATCATCGCTTGTTATAAATCCAAACCCACGCTGCCCATCCCAAGATTTTACTGTTCCTGATTGCATATTACCATAACCTAAATCTATTTTGTAGTGTTAAAGAATCTGTGTACAAATTTAGAAAAAATTGTATTCTTTTCCAATGAAAACTTGTCAAAGAACCCTTATTTTGATATAAAATTGAATCTGCTACCTTAAATTTTCCGTTCATATATTTTTTATAGACGCGCTCCAAAAAAATATTACCCTCTTCAATCTCTATCCCACGCAAAGATTTATCCAACCAATTTCGCGCATTTTCAAAATCACCGTTCTCCGCCAAATAAAAAGCAGCATCTATAAAAAGGGCTGTTTTTATATCAGGACCCGAAGTAGGAAGATGTTCGAGCTTTTCTATGTTCCAGATCCAGTTTTTCCGATCCGATTTTAAGAGCGCATATTTGGAAAGGTTATTGTAATAATCAAAAAAATACCAACGCGCATTCACCGAATCCATCATGTTTATCCGGGATTTTATTAAATTCAGCTGATTCTCAATTTTTACACTATCCCCGCTCAAAAACAAAGTGTCCAAACCGGAAAAAAATTTACCCTTACGTGCTAACAGTTCACGCTGTTTTAACCGTCTTATCAAAATGCTGTCCGGAAAGGGAGGCAAATTAATTGCACGGATATGATTAATGGCCTCGTCATATTGTTTTTCCTCGATAAGTTTGTCGATAGGTTCTAAATTTACATCTCCGACACAACTATTTATAAGAATAAACAATAGAGTTAATCGTATAAAATAGTTCACTTAGATCAATACCTCTAATAATAGGGTCAATACAGGGATAACCAGAATAAGTGCCACATAGTGGTTAAACCTTTGCTCATTTACCCTCTTCTGTAAAAAATGCCCAACCGCCAATCCAAGTACAGCAAAAACGATCATGATAAATGTCTCTATCGTAAAGGCGGATAAGAAACCATTGTTTTCATATAAAAATAAACGCCAGATTGCCCCAATTGTAAAGATTGCTATAATCTGGCTACGAAATGTATCCTTTTTGTGTTTAAGTTTTACAAAGATTACAAGGATTGGCCCGCCGGTTCCTGTCATTCCTGCCAGGGTGCCTGCAATTGCCGCAGAGATATAAAGATAGATATCGCTTTCACTTTTGAGAAACGAGTAATCAATTTTTTTTTCTGCGAGAAGGATAAAAATAAATCCGCATACAACTATGGCGATCATTATTTTTAAAACCATAATAGGAATCAGGCTTAATAAAGAAACACCAAGATATGCACCAGCTGCCAAAAAAAAAGCCGCGGGAAAAACAGCGCGCCATTTTACTGATTTGAATACGGTTGACAATAAAATAAGGCCGGTAACTGTATCAAAAACACTGGACAGAGAGACGGCAGTAATCGGGTTAAATAAAAGGGTAAATGCAGGAACAATAATTAAAGCGGGGCCAAAGCCGGAAAATCCTTTTATAAAATAAGCGGCTAAAACAAACAGGAGGGCTGCGAATAAAATCCAATCCACGGGTTTATATTTTTTTTGAACGTAACATCTGGATAAAATATTTCATTGCTTCAATTTCATTCATGCTTCCCAAAACCTGTCTAATTTTCATTGACTTCTGAAGGTCACTTTTGGACAAAAGCAGGTGTTCTTTACGGGTGCCCGACTCGTTGATATTTATTGCCGGCCAAACACGTTGCTCGGCACATTTACGTGACAAGATCAAATCCATATTGCCAGTCCCTTTAAATTCCTGGAAAATTATCTCGTCCATCCGGCTGCCTGTATCAACTAAAATTGTTGCCATAATGGTTAGGGACCCGCTATTTTCAAGGTTACGCGCAGCACCAAAAAAGCGCCGTGGCAATTCTAATGCATTTGCAGACAATCCGCCGCTTAATGTACGGCCGCCGGAGTTTGACTTTGTATTATAAGCACGTCCCATACGTGTCAACGAATCAATTAAAACAACCACATTATTCCCGGCTTCCATACTTCGGATGGCCGAGTTCATCACCAACCGTGTAATCCGTAAATGGCTTTCCACACTTTCATCGGACGACGACGACAAGACACAGGCATCCGGCACGGACCGTTTAAAATCGGTTACTTCTTCGGGCCGCTCATCTACCAATAGAACGATGATAGCAGTCCCCTTGTGATTTTTTGAAATGGCCTGGGCAATACGTTGTAAAACAGTTGTTTTCCCTGCTTTGGGTGGCGAAACAATCAATCCCCTCTGGCCACGCCCGATGGGCGCCAAAAGGTTTAAACAATGGCCTGTAATGTCTTTGTCACTTAATTTTAAATCAAACTGATCTTCAGGGTTTATTGTGGTAGAATCTTTAAAAGAAATTATCTTATGCCGGTTCTCCAATGAAATATTGTTTAGGCTTGCAATCTCTGTTAGAACAGGATTCTTATTCTTTCCATTCGCTGGTTCTGCATTGCCCTTTATCAATGAACCTTCATCGATGTGGAATTTCCGCAGTAATTGAGGCGAAACATAGGTATCGCCACTGGTGGCCTTAAAATTATTATCCATCTGCCTTAAAAAGCCAAACCCCTTTTGAAATTTCTCTAAATAACCTTCAACAACAATCATGCACCTGCATCCTCTATAAGTAAAACACCTTGTTCCATAATTTTTTTATCATCAAACCATACGTTTGGCTTGGTTACAACACAATCTACATGTATGCCCACATCACAGGTTCCCCCCATGGTGATATTATTGCCAAAAGCAATATGGATTGTGCCAAAGACTTTCTCATCTTCTAATATTTGGCCTGTGATTATTGCAGAATCATTGGTTCCAATACCCAACTCGGCCACATTTAAGCCTGGTTGACCAAATGCCTTTAAATTCTTCTCAAACTGTCTGGCTTGCTCTCCGCCTTCAAAGCTGTTTGCAAAGCCATCTTTAATCTTAATTGTTACCGGTGGGCCTTCAACTTTTCCAATTCCGGCTATGGACGCATCGATCACCAAAACGCCATTCGTTTTGCCTTCTACCGGCGCTAAAAATGATTCACCACTTGGAATATTGCCCCCTTTGCCCTTTTCCCGAATCAACCCGGTTGATGAAATTGGCGGCATACCTTGTATCGGTAAAACCAGGTCTGTACCAAACTCTGTCGTGATCCGCACATTTTTTGTTTTTTCAATAAGGGCGCTAATCTGCCATGTGCGCTCGGCAATTTTCGTATAATCGGCTTGCAATGTCCGTATAAAAACATCTGTGGTAATGCCAGGTAAGGTTGCCACCCGGGCGCCTTTGTCACATGCCGTTCTTTTTGCATCTGTATGGGTTAGGGATTTGGCAGTTGGGCAAATAACCACATCATATTTTTGCATCATTTCTGCGATCATAACAGGCGGCTCTTCTCCATTGACCGTGGCAACGGGCATTAAAACAAGGTGTGTATTTGCCGAAAGGTTTTGCCCTATTTTGTAAAAAGCCGTGCCAACTTCAATTGTGTCATCATCGGTCACGATTAAAACGGTTTCATTTTTTTGGAGGTTTAAACAATCAAGGAAAGCTGTCCTTACAGCTTCTTCTAAACCAGGTTTCATATCCTACCTTTAAAAAATATATTTTGGAGTAAATAAAATTAAAAATGGGGAATTGTCGCTTATGTTCAGCTGTAAAATAACAACTGCCATTGGCTGAAATTGGAAAAATAAATTTTATTTGCTGGAATAAAAAATACCCCGCATTACACGGGGTACCGATGTCTTATAATTATCGAACTATTTTTTTTGTTTGGCTAATTTCTTTTTAAGTTCTTTCTGCCACTTTAAATCTTCCTTAAGCATAACTTTCCAGGATTTCTGCAGCATTTTAACTTTTTCCTGGCGTAATGCTACGGCTTGTTTTTCAGCTTCTTCGCGTGTTCTCTTTTTAGAAACATAAAATTTTCGTGAATTTGCTTTTCCATCCGCACTCCATGTTGCCTGGAAGTAATGTACTTCCCGGCCACGGATTGTTGTTTTGACTTCGTTTACGCCAACAACGCCACTTTGATTGTTTTTAGGGGCCTTGTTATAAAATGGACGACGATTAGGATTACGTCCTTCACGCTTATGCAATTCTGCGACCATTTTATTATGATCCCGATATTTGATCGCATTATTTAAAGCAATTTGCTTGCCACCATATAAACGATCACTAAATAATGTTGAAGTGAATACACCGCCATTGGCATAAACACGGACATACCATCCATGGGTATGTTTAGAATCAATCCGGCTAATTCCTGGATACTTCTTCTTGTTGTTGCTCACTTGAGTTCCCCCTCATTGTGAATTTATATTACTATTAATTAAAATATTAGCAAGGAAAGAATAAATTTATTCTTATGCTGTACATAAAATCTATTTCATTAAGCGTTTGCTATAATATAGCATAATAAAATATGTATGCAAATTATTCCCTATATAAAAATTATCCCTCAATATATTAAAAAAAGAGGCGTATATGGTAGCTGATTTTACGTGTACTTATTCAAAAAAAATTATGGAGTTTAAATGAAACCTCTTAGTGATCAAATATTTAATTTAATGACATTATTGTACAATGCCCATCCATGGCACGGTATCGAGCTCGGTAAAGAATCGCCAGAAGTCGTCAATTCTTATATTGAGATGGTGCCAACCGATACGGTAAAATATGAGCTGGATAAAGCTTCCGGTTTATTAAAAGTGGACCGTCCACAAAAGTTTTCTTCCATGCCACCCATGCTTTATGGGTTATTGCCACAAACCTATTGCGGGAAAAGAATTGCTGATTTTTGTAATGAAAAAACAAATCGTACAGATATTGTTGGCGATAAAGACCCGCTTGATATTTGTGTCTTGACCGAAAGGCCGATAACCCAAAGTAATATTATTGTTCCCGCTGTTGTAATTGGCGGCTTCAGAATGATTGATAATAATGAAGCCGATGATAAAATCATTGCGTATTTAAAAAACGATCTCGTCTATAGTGAATGGCATGATATAAATGACGTACCGGTCATATTAATCGAGCGCCTTAAGCATTATTTCCTGACTTATAAAGATATACCCGGGCAGAAAAAGCATGTCTGTGAAATCTCACATACTTATGACCGACAGGAAGCGCATCAGGTGATCCTCAAAAGCTGCGAGGATTATTCGGAAAAATTTTCGGGCCTCGATACATTTACAAACTAGAAATCTACCCGCCAATAAATTTAACTTTGAACCCTTTTTCTTTTAAAATACCGGCGATCTTATCACGATGGTCGCCTTGTATTTCTATCGTATTTGCCTTTACACTTCCTCCTGCACCACACTCTCTTTGCAATTCCTTCTGTAACTCTTTAAGATTGCCGGATAGTCGGGAAATTACAGTAACTGTTTTTCCCCGTCTTTTTTTCCTGTCCCGTTCGATATAAGCGGTTTTTCCGCTATTTACTTCTGTTAAATCTTGTGGGCCCGTTTCGCTAATTTCCTGATGCGTGGAATAAACTAAATTAGAGTTTTTATTCTTTTTCATTTCCCTTCATTGTCCATTTTTTCCAGGCGAACCGGCAGATGTGCCTTTATCCAGGCATGATAATTTGTATAATTTTGCTTTAGTTGTAATGCCTTCACCCGGGATTGTATTTGCTCCAATTGTTTTGCCACGATCGGTTCACTTTGTGTTAAAAATGAAGTAACCGGTTGCAACTGCTCGGCTATGCCAGTTTTAAACTCATAATCCGATTTATGGTCATCCTCGCCATATACGCCCAAATAGTCACGGATAATTGATTCGGAAACATTACGCCCATGTTTCTGTGATTCTTTGATGTTTCCTTTTCCGGTAATCGCGTTGCCGAGAACAAATACATTTTCAAAGCCCTTCAATTTTCCACTCGCATGGTCTTCGAGCACAAATTTTTCACCATCAGAGTTTATTCCGGGAATCTCCTCCGGCACACTCCCGATAGATGAAATAACCAGAGGTGTTTCCAGCTCGTAAATTTCGTTCTCGATTGGAACCGCCCTATTATTTTCTATTTTATTTTTTTGCATCAAAAGGCCTGTAATTTTGCCTTCTTTTTGGATTATATCTTTGGGCCCTTGACATTCAACAACTTTAAATAGAAATTTTTCCTCGGCAAGGCTTACAATTTTTTTTCGTACCGACTGGCTTTTTTCCAATTCGGCCAAACTATCGGTAACAGGATCAGGTGAAAGCGGCATATCAATAATGCGGCGGCGATAGATTATCTTGCAATTTTTAAGATTTAACTTCTCCAGGGAAATGCCCAATTGGCTTGCGGCCTTTTTTAAACCAAAACGTTCAATGGAAATAGAGTCCATCTTAAGGCCAATTTTATTTATGGCCGCCCGAAATGTCTCAATCATTACTATTTTTGCCACATCAATGGATGCCAATCCACCGCCAATAACCACAGCGCCTTCTTTTACAGAGTAATCCGGGCCGGAATAATTTGGATCGTGGAACCAATTAAACCATTGAACAAATGGATTTTGATAATAAAAACCTTTGCCAATAAAAGCTTCAATCTCCGGCAGGGGAAAAGTTCTGTCCTTCCAGGCGCCGGTGGCAAGAAGAATGGCGCTAAATCCCCAATCTTTGGCGATCTCTTCAAAATCAATATCCCTGCCCAGGCGGCAAAGCGGCACATATTGTACCATGGGATGGTCCAGGCGGGCATCAATTTTTTGCTCCTGCTTATCGCGCAATTTAACATGCCATTTCGGCAAGCCGGATTCTATCTTGCCATAAGGCAGGGCATTTTGATCGAACACGACCACATGCACACCTTTTTTTACCATTTGTTCAACCGCCTCCGAACCTGCTACCGCACCGCCAAAAATAGCTACACAATATTTTTTTACCATAGCTCCACTTCAATTTTACTTTTCAGAATAAGAATACCCACATCAACAATGTGCTTTAAAATTAGGTTTTATTTTCGGGGTTTAACCTTAATTGCGTGCATGGCCCCGTAATAGATAGACACCTAAAAATACCATTAAAATAAAAGGGGCCAATGGGATAAGTATACCAACCAGGCCCACGAGAATACTAAATACCCCAAGTGGGATTAGCAGAGCCACAAAAAGGACTGCGCCGATAATTTTAAGGGGAAGTGTAATTAAAAACGCACCCGTATAAAAAATCAGGCCAAGTATTTTAAATACAACCCACAACAGAAAAAAAACAAAAAGTAAACCGAGCAATTCCATATCGCCTCCTCATATAATTTTTCTACTTATTGCAGCACCAAAAAACTTTGGGGCCTAAGGTTGATACGGACTCGGTTGTTATTTGATTCAAATCTTTTACCGCTAAAAATATCTTTTAGGCCGTGCTCAGAAATTAATTCAATTTTTTCCAGCGATGCGGACCGATTGAATAAAACGGTAAGTTTTTGCCCTGGCACAGCGCGTATAAACCCAAAGGTATTTTCAGTTACGGCAACATCCAAAACATCAAATTAGCCGTGCATTAACGCAGGATTAGCCTTGCGCATTTGTATGAGCGACTGATAATATGAAAACAATTCCTCATCAAATTTGTTTACATCATCCGGCCGCTGCCTGCCAGGCAAAGGATGCGTTTTCTCATTTTCAAAACGCATATCCTGCCATAACATCGGTTTGCGGTCGTCAGGATCGTCCGTGCCCCACATACCGGCTTCTGTACCATAATAAAACATGGGCGATCCGATAAACGTGGCCTGAAACGCGGCAATTAATTTTTGCGGTGTCCGTTCATTTTTTGTTGGTTTACGGACTATATATGCCGGGTTATCGCGCGGGCTTCTGTTCCGGTCAAAATTCAAATCCGGGTTCAGGACCATTGAGGCAATCCGGTCGGTATCGTGCGAATCGATCAAATTCCAAAGTTTACGAAGCCTTTCTTCGCCATAATTATTTTTTAACTGGTTAAACCGTTTGGCAACCTCTGCACCGGAAATCCGCTTTTGGTCGTTAATAAAAAACTCGACCATGGCATAAGCAAAGGGGTAGTTCATAGCGCTGTCAAATTGATTGTCTTTTAGGGCGTGTGAGGCATCACTCCAGTTTTCGGCCACAATCAGCGCAGCGGGATTAATTGATTTTACATGTTTATACCATGCCCGCCAAAATACAGGCGCAACCTGATCGGACACATCAAGTCTCCAACCGTCAATGCCATCACTTGGATCACCATCATTATTGGGGTCCATCCATTTTTTTGTGGCGGCAAAAATATAATCCCAAACACCTTTATGGAAACCATTTTCGTCCTCATAAAATTCCGGCAAACCTTTAAAACCCCACCAGCCTGCAAAGTCAAATTCATTTTCCGGAGTGTTGGGATCATCCCATTTTTTTATATCATACCAATCGGCATAACGTGATTTGGAACCATTCTTCACAACATCTTCAAAGGCAAAAAACTCCGGCCCGCTGTGGTTAAAAACGCCGTCGATCACAATGCGGATATCGCGTTTATGCGCTTCCTGGATTAGACCAAAAAACAATGAATCCGCCGAAGTGTTGATCCATGTTTGGGGCTCATCTGTTTCTTTGGCAGCCAACAGTCTTTTTTTATCCGTTTTGGGGTTATCCCCAAAATTATCGTCAATATGATGGAAGGAAGCGCCGTCATATTTATGCAGGCTTTGTGCTTCAAAAACAGGATTAAAATAAATTCCGTTTATACCAAGGCTTTTAATATAATCCAGCTTTTCAATTACGCCGGCCAGGTCGCCACCATAGCGCCGCTCAAAAACAACATCATAAAATTTATCGGACTTTTTCTTTTCCCAGGGCTGGATTTTATACCAATCACTTGTCCACGGATGCACCTGCCACCCGGGTTGGAAGCTGGCATTGGGTACTTCATTCATAGTGGGATCGTTCTTTAAATTTCCATTACGGAAGCGTTCAGGGAATATCTGGTACCAAATGGTTTCTTCGGCCCAATTTATATTTTTAACGATTTTTGATTCTGGTTTTGGGGCATCACATTGAATAAATAAAAAGGCGGATTGGATTAAAAGAATGAGCTTAAGCATTAAGTTCCCTGTATGATTTTAAAATTGGAGACCGAGTGAACGGTTAAGATAAGTGAAAAATAATTTAGGCTCAAAAAAAGGGACGGGGAAATCGTGATGATAAAAACTATTGGAAGGAACTAACAAAAATGCCGCCTAAATACTGATGTATCAGGCGGCAAGGAAAGCTTTAATGGATACCTTTTTCATGCATGGTCGAGGCATATTTTTTATCGGTTCCGTTAATATGTTTCAGGAGCCAATCTTTTAAGAAATCCATTATATCCATGCTCATGGTCGTATTGCCTGCATGGAATTTTGTTTGAAAATCAACAACTTGTTGCACTAATTTTGCATGAACTTTTTTATGGTTTTCTATATCGCTATAACCGGCTTCTTCCATCAATTTTTCTTCGTCGGTAAAATGGACATTGGTATAATCAACCAGTTCATCCAGAATATAACCCATTTCCCCATTACTTTTTCCGTTACGCATAGCCCGGTGCAGATCATTTATCAAATCAACCAGACGTTTGTGTTGTTCATCCACCAACTTTACATGTACTTTTAACGAATCGTTCCAGGGCATCAAGTCGTCTGATTTTTTCGTTTGCCCGGGATTATTACCTGAGTCATTTTTAGTTTTATCCGAGTGCAAATCGATTTTAAACTTACGAACCATTTGTACCAGTTCTTCGCCGACTTCGCCCAAATCTACCGCATGGGCGTTAATCTGGGTCGTATCGTTATATACATTTGTACTGGCGCTGCTGGTGCTGGTAACATCAACAGCAATGGCCTTCGATGCTTCGGCAGCCTGGTTAATATTTTGGGCAATATCCTGCGTTGTTACATTTTGTTCCTCAACGGCAGTAGCGATAACTGCTACCATTTCATTTACACTATTAATTGTACCCGAAATATTTTTAATTTTTCGGACAACATCATTTGTTGAGTTTTGCATGGCCTCTATTTTAGAGCGAATTTCACCGGTGGCATTATTTGTTTGTTGTGCCAGGTCTTTTACCTCGTTGGCTACTACCGCAAAGCCTTTCCCTGCATCACCGGCCCGCGCGGCTTCGATCGTCGCATTCAGTGCCAGCAATTTTGTTTGTTCGGCTATTTCTGTAATTACCTCGATCACTTTATTTATCTCTTCAGCGGAGTGGCTCAATTCATCCATCATACTTGAGGCACTCTCGGCACCGGCAACTGCCTCGGTTGTGACGTGCCTTGCCTTCTCGGCATTTTGCGCTATTTCAGAAACAGTCGTGGTCATTTCACTTGTATTTGATGAGACCGTATTAATATTTACGCTCATCTCTTCGGTGGCAGCGGCAACGGTATTTGACATCTCATTTAGCGTGCCCGCATTTTGTGACATTTGTTTTGAGACAGTGGAAAGCTCAACCGATGTACTATTTAAAATACTGGCCTGTTCGGATATATTTGAAAACATTCTGCTTAGGTTTTCCACCATCTGTTTAAAACTTTTAGAAAGCACATCATCGTTGGAATATATTTTTATTTGTGTGGTCAAGTCACCCTGGCTGATTTTATCGGCGCTAAAAGCCACATTACGAATATATTCAATCATTTCCCGGAACGACTGGGCCAGTTCACCGATCTCATCCTCCCCGGAAATGAAGATACCTTGCTCAATATCTCCCTTGCTCAGCCCTTTTGCAATCTTGGATAACTCACCTATAGGCTTTGCAATTAAATTGGCCAAAAATAGAATTACAATCATTAAAACCGCCAATAAACTGGCAATACCTACGAGAAGAAAAGTTTTTGTAGATGATAGCAGCGCATCACGTTTTTTTAATGAAACACCCAATGCTATTTTACCAATTTTTTCTGATCCTGAAATTACATCAATGAAAGTAAAAACTTCATTTTCCCTCTCGCCCTGTTTTGCCTGTATTGTATTAATATCTTCCAAACCAGGTTTTCTGTAATGAAAATACTCTTTTCCTGCCAAATCCTGCACGGATAAGAAAACGACCTGTTCATCCTGGGTAAAGGCAAACAAATCTTCTGCAACAACCCCTTCGTCATCAAACTCTATGCCCGTTTTAGCTCCTGCCGCCGCAAGACCGCTTAGTGTTTTTAAAGAAGAATCTATATTTTGATCCAAGGCATCTTTTACTAAATAATCAACCATAATTATGAACCCAACCCCCATAATTAAAATAATGGGAATAAATATAGTCAACATTTTGGCTTTTAATTTCAGAGAACGAAAGTTCATTGGTTGCCCCTAAATAATAAATATGTAAATAGTTTTAAGAGGTTATCGTCTACTATCTGGCGAGGTTTAAATGGATGGCTGAGAGTGGTCAATCTTAATTATAAAAAATAACAGGTTTGATGGTTCCTCAATTCTTTACTGCCCTGTCATCAATTTTAAAATTTTGTACCATCTGTACTAACTCCTCCCCTACTTCACCTAAATCTGTAGCATGCTCATTAATCAATTGCGTATCGTTATAAACGCTTGTGCTTGCGCTACTGGTGCAGGAAACATCTGTTGCAATTTCATTTGAGGCCTGGGCGGCAAGGGTTATATTTTGGGCAATATCACGTGTTGTTACATTTTGCTCTTCAACAGCTGTGGCTATCATGGCGACCATCTCATTAACATTATTTATTGTAACGGAAATATTTTTAATTTTTTCTACAACATTATGAGTAGAGTCTTGCATGGCCTCAATTTTTGATCGTATTTCGCCTGTGGCATTATTTGTTTGCTGTGCCAGGTCTTTTACCTCATTGGCGACTACGGCAAACCCCTTGCCCGCATCGCCGGCCCGTGCAGCCTCGATAGTTGCATTAAGGGCAAGTAGTTTTGTTTGCTCGGCAATTTCTGTAATCACCTCAATTACATTATTTATTTCTTTTGCAGAATTACTTAATCCATCCATCATTTCCGAAGCGCTCTCGGCACCTACTACCGCTTCGTTGGTAACCTTTCGGGCTTTTTCCGCATTTTGGGCAATTTTAGAAACCGTGGTGGTCATCTCTCCGGTATTTGTAGAAACAGTGTTTATATTGAGACTCATCTCACCTGTTGCCGTTGCCACAGTGTTCGACATTTCATTCAAAGTGCCGGCATTCACAGACATTTTCTGAGATACGTTCGCCAACTCAATGGAAGTACTGTTCAAAACTTTTGCCTGGTCCGATATACTAAGAAACATTTGGCTCAGGTTTGCCACCATGTGTTTAAAACTTTTAGAGAGGATATCCGCGTCCGAACTTATTTTAATATCTATGGTCAAATCACCCTGGCTAATCTTATCGGCATAGTCCGCCGCAGACCGGATATATGTGATCATCGCATTAAATGAGTGCGCCAAAATGCCAACCTCATCCTGAAAATCATCGGATATATTCTGGTTTAAATCACCCTTGGCAATAGCTCTAGAAACCTCGACAATTTCAGAAAGTGGTTTATTGATACTTCGTGAAATAAATGTGGCAATGAGAATGCCCATCCCAATAATTGTAAAGAAAAGCAAAAACATTATAAAGATAGTTTGCTCCCTCTCCTCAATAGCTTTTGTATAAAAATTATTGCCCTTCTTATTCGCAAAACGGATGATACCTTCGATGGTTTTATTTAAACTGGAAACGTGAGACTCACCCTTTATTTCAAGAAGAGATTCAGCCCTCGCCAGAGAATCATCTTTACTAAACTGGATAATCTCATCACGGATATATCTCCAATCTTTAAACTGGGACAATGCGCTTTGGATATCTGATTTGTCGCCTAAAAAGCGATCCTCCAAAACATCAAAACTTGTATGCACCTCTCTTTCCAGGGCACTAATATTTTTTTCATAAAAGCTTACTTTATCAGGATTTGACACCAATATAATATTTTTTAATGAACTATTTATTTCGGCCACACGTGCTTTTATGTCACGCACGGAATTACTCACTGCCAATGGATGTTTATGCATTTTCATTGTATAATCAGCCAAAACATTCATTTTGTAAATAGCAATTGTACCAAGGACAATTGTGAGTAAAATAACCATTCCAAAGCCAAGGGCCAGCCGTGAACCAACTTTTAAGTTTCTTAGATTCATCTATCACTCCAATAGGGATAATGCGGTATCACAATGTTTTCGTCTATGATAAATTTGAATTTAATTAACTGGCACGAGTGGTCAATATTTCATTGTTTGGCCAAAATGATGCATATTTTGTCCCAAATGCATAATATTTTAAGAAGATCGACTAGCGAAAGTTCTTTCAAATTACCTAAAAGCAAATTATATGTTCAACCCAGCCTACTTGCGGCGGAGCAAAGGATGCAAAGGAAAACGAATACTAAAAAAAGCTTTCCGTGTTCTCTACACCGCTATCAATGGGGTTTAAATATTTTCGAGTCCGATCCCTTGCCCCATATAGTCTGAAAAATTTTATCCCGTAGAGAACCGGGATTCAAAAAACGAAGAGACAATCTCTCCGTTTTGGGCTGTAAAGATTAATGGTTTTTGATTTTTTGAGTGAAAACGAAAACGGCAGATATCTACCCAGATAGAATTCTATTGTAAATGCAGGCGTGAAATTGTTCGCCAGAAATTTACAAACGAAGAATATTTGTACAACAAAACGGTGGGCTAAAGCTTAAAATATAAAATCCAGAACTTGGAATTAATATTGTTTCACCTCAGAGTTTCCTTTTTCCTAAACGGAAAAAAAATCAGTGCCTGAATGAAATCTGATTAAGTCCTTCTCCATAATTTCGGTTAGTTTTACTAACCCTCGATTTATCGGGGACAAACAAACATTATAAAAGGCATAAGTAAAGTAGCACATATTGAGCGCCTTTAACTCTACAGAAAAACAGAACCCAGCTCCCCAAACCAAACAATATTACCAGTAATGAATTCTCAGGGGAAAAGTAAAAGCATTGAAAACATTTTACATTATCGGTGCTTTTTTAGTTTGTTTGGTTTCCTTCTTCCATTGACGAATCACACGCAGTAAATCACGCCGGGTAATTTGGCCAATAATTTTATTATCTTCATCGGCAATTACCAAACGGCGGAAAAAGTGTGTCAGAAAGATATCGGCAACCTTAAATACATCTGTATCCGCGCTGGTAGTCACCACATTTGTGGTCATTATGTCCGAGACCTTTGCGCTGGGCAATACATGGTAAACACCTTTTGTAAGCACCGTTAAACAATCTTTCTCAGACAAAATTCCAACAATCCGGTCGTATGCATCTACTACAACGGCGCTGGTCACACCGCGATCTAATAAAATATCTATCGCTTTATATACATCCATGTCTTGATTTAAGGTCACAAATGTTTTATCCATAAATTCTGAGATATGCGGAATCTTTGTCATGGGGGCCTCTTGGTTTTTGATGGTTAAACCCAATAAACGTCGGAAATGTCAAGAAGTCAAGTGTGAAAAAAGTATTTAACGTTGGACAGTTTTGGGGCTACCAAGATTTATTTGTTTACCTCGTTCCAAATCACCTGATTTGGAATGAACATGAATTGAAACTTTATTTCAGCTTTTCAGGTTTTAAGAGACAGGATTAATTTAAAAATAGTGTTCTCGTTTAGAGAAAAAAGGTATGGTTTGTCAACATAAAAAAATAGTGCGCCCCGCTGGGGCTTAAAACAAATATGAGTAGACTTTATTTTCTACAAATATTTCGTCCCTCCGGGACTAAACACAATTTCGATAAACAACGGACGTTCAAATTATCTTAATAAGCCAATCAGACAGTTCTATTTATCATCTACAAATCATTCTTAACAAAAAAGGAACCCAATTTTTCTACCGATGAAAACTGTACCGCCTGCATTCCTGCTTTAATCGCGCCATCCACATTAACCTGGCGATCGTCAATAAACAAACAATTCTCAATGGGCGTGTTAACAGAAATTGCTGCGCGCTCATAACACTCTTTTGCCGGTTTCATTACACCGATCTCAAAGCTGAGTACCGGTTTTTTAAACATATTTAAATATGGATAGTTTTTTACAAGATAACTCCAGTGAATCGGATCTGTGTCGGAAAGTAAACCGACGGGGTACTTTTCTGCGGTCTGTTTTACAAATTTTTCCATCCCTTGTACAGGCCTGAAAATGGAAGACCACTCTTTTTTGAAATCATCAAAAGAGATATCCATTTTATAGATTTCTTTTAAAGACCTATAAAATTCCTGATCATTGGTTTTGCCCGTGGAATGCGCCACAAACCAATCGAGGTGCATAACTTCTTCCAGCGTAAAAGAAAAATCCGGGCCAGTACCCGGATTTAAATATTTTTTAAACAGGCCTGTAAAATCCACATCAATCAGGACCCGTCCTAAATCAAAAATGATGACTTTTATTTTCATATTTATTTTGAACTAATTTATCTCGAGAAGAATGCTGTCATCAAACTCGAAGTATATTAAAGTCCATTCATCCTCAGCCATATAAAATGTAAAAATAAATCGGGTGGCATACTTTTCGTGATAGAAAAAATATGTATACTTAAATATTCTTCCCAAGGCATTATCTTTAGCCATTTCATAGCCAAAAACCGAACCATAATAATCTTGTAATGATTCAAGTTTTTTTACAAAACTTATTGCAGTTGCCTCGTCACCAAATATCTTAGTGTATAATGGCCCACCTTTAGTAATATCCTCTAAAGCCGTCCTATACTCTCCGGATTTCACCTGGTTATAAAATTTCTCCACCTTTTTTTGCGCTTCAGGGTGAATTGTTTGGGCAGAGCTGGCAACACATAAAATTAAGACAGCGATCATTATTCGATAAATCATCTTCCCTCCATAAAATTAAAAAAATGTTTTAATTATGCCATATCCCGTGCCTTTTGCAAGATTGCGGATGCCGCATCATTATAAGCCTTCAATTCTTTTTCCGGATCTGCAATCGGGCTATCGGAAACCACCTCATAATAATATCGGAATTTAGGCTCTGTTCCCGATGGACGCATCAAAATCCAGCTATCGTCCTCAAAAAATATCTTGAGGCCATCGATGGTTAAAACATTTTTGATGGATTTTTCAATTCCACCAATAGTTATTTTATCACCGACCTTATATAATTTATTTTGCAGAATACCGACCACCGCAGCCTTGTATGCCTGCCAGGCTTCTACGCTCACTCCTTTTACATCCACACCTGCGCGGCCCGGATAAAAGTATCCGTATTTTAAACGCAGCGCTTCATATTGCTCAGATAAATTTTTGCCCGTTGTAGAAATGGCGGTGAGCCCGGCCATAAACCCGGCAAGCGCACATTTTTCCAAAGTGTGGCCAATAAAGGAAATCCCATCCGATTCTTCAAAGCCCATCACATATTCGCCACTCAAAAACTGGCTGCGGAAATTTTTAAACCCGACCATTGTTTCTGTATTATCCTGACCATTCTCGCGTGCTATTTTCCCGGCAAACCCCGATGATGGTACCGAATGCACTATTTTTCCCGGAATGCCACGTTCCAACAAGCCGGAATAGGCAATGGCCGAAAAGAGGTTCATATCAATGTCCATTTTATTATCGGCATAGCGAATACGATCGGCATCCGGGTCCATGGCCATCCCAAGATTAAACTTGCGGCCCCGTTTCTTTAAAATATCTAAAAGTGGTTTTTGATTGGCTTCGCTGGGTTCGGGTTTCATGCCATGAAAAGAATCATCATCATCTTCATGGCGGGTGATAAGCGCCTTGGCTTCAATGAGCTCATCCCATATTTCCTGGCCGATTAAACGCTGCACATAGCCGCGGGATGCCCCATGCATAAAATCGATGATCATCAAAAAATCATTTTTATTATCACGCAACCAACTGCGGATCGCGCCAATATCAAACACAACACTTTTTTCTTCTATAAATTGGGTAAAAAATTGTGCCGCGTCTACTTTTTCAACCAGGTTTTGATCGATTGTTTTAGCCGGCTGCCATCCTTCTTCTTTCATCAGTTGATTGGCGCCTTTTTCAATTACAGAAGTCAAATCGCTCTCTGCACCGCCACCATCGGCCGGATTAAATTTTATCCCCGCATAATGCATCGGATTGTGAGAAGGTGTAAAATTTATCAACCCGGCCAGCCCCTTATCTTTTACAAAAGCTGAACCCACACCTGTCGGGCACATACCTGCATCAAATACTTTTACACCGATGGAGGTCAATTCCTTTTTCGCCGCTTCAATCCACACATCGCCCATAAAACGGTTATCGCGCATAACCAGCATACCCCGTTTTTGTACCTCCGCAAAAGAAGAAAATTTATTATAGCTCAGATAAAGGTCACTCTGGATTAGCTCGGTAATCGCCCGTAAAACTTTGTGAATATTAAGCAAAGTATAGTCCTCGCCAATTACGCCCCGCCAGCCGGAAGTACCTAAAACAACTATAGCCGGATCGGTCCTTTCCATCGCCCTTTTCCCCTGGTGTGCCCGGATATCAGAAATTATTGCACGGGCCTGTTCACGGACTTCAGCGCTGACATCAACAGTGTTATAAAAATTTCCGAGCAAATTGGCCACTTCCCATAAATTGGGTTCGCTGCCCTGCACTGCCGAGAGATTATTTTTTATTGCCCCCAGGGTATCTTCCGGAATTCCTTTAATGGCATCAACCGTTGTTTGTACCTGGCGCGCAAATTCAATTTTTTGCTTTAAAAGATCGTTCATGCTTAACTCCAAAAATTTTTCACTTTGTTTATTTTATTATTTATGAGCCCAAGTTTATTCTTTTATTCGAGATAAAATCTCTGGGTACTTAGTACCACGCGGCACCATCTGGTAAATGTGGGGTTGCTTTTATTTTTTTAGCCTGTTTTATGTTTACTGTCCCAGCCTTGGCCTTGCGCGGTTTGCTTACATTTTGGGCTTTGCAGTAATGCACCGATACATTTTTGCCATTGCGCATTTTGGAAAACCATGCCGCCAGCCCCGCCGCCTCTTTTATGCTTTCTTTGTCTGCTTCCATGTCCGCACAGCGTAGCACCACATGGCTGCCTGGGAAGCCCGCTACATGAAACCACAAATCATTGGCCTCGGCCAGTTTTAAACTTAAATAGGCGTTCGATGCATCGTCCTGTCCCACCAAAATTTCCAACCCGGCGCTGCTTGTAAATTTTTTAATTTTCATAGATTCTTTTCCAGTTGCCGTGACTCAACCCCAACAAAATCCCCTGATTTTGAATGCCAAATCCCTGAAGCACAGCTTCTAAACAACATCGTTCTCAACCAGGATTTGAGAACAAGGGCGCTAAAAACTGATCAAAAGCACCATTTCAGTTTTATAATCATTTTTCTTAATCCCATCTGCCGGCAAACTATCATATCGATAGTTAAAACCTATGGAAAGTGAAATATTTTCTTCAAACGCAACCAACAGCCCTGTCTCGGCAATTAATTTAAAATCGTCCCAGTTATCTATTTTAGGTTGATAATAGGCAACCCCGTGCCAGGTAAAAAAGTCTTTCAACTTTTTATTGATTGCCAAATAGGTGTTAAACCGGATATTATTTGTCTCCCGGGCATGTTTGGCCGATCTGGCCAGGTCATATTTTTCCTGCTCATAAAAGAGAGAATTGCCCATCCAGCCCTGATTATCTTTTTGGCCAAACAAAAGGATGCGCGTTCCGGCCCCGGCAAGCGCCCGCCATAGCAAAAGATGCTCTGCATCATAATCCAACTGGCCAAAGAGCTCTAATTTCAAGAAAGCGGAAACCTCCCTTATATTCCGTACATGCGCTAACATCGAATTGGAAAATCTCTTGCCATCCTCCCAGCCCAAATCTCCCGAGACAATCATTAAATAAGAGCTTGCGTTAAAGTTATACTGAGACAGGGCCTCAATTGAGACTTCCTGAAATTCAACATTGCCCTTTTGTATAGTGGCATTTATTTCCGATTGAAACTTGAAACCGAGTGTGTCTTTTGCCGTGCGGTATTTTTCGGTATTAACCTGCGCAACCAAGCCGGAATATAAAAATAAAATTATCAGGTATATTCGTTTATTCATAAATATGTGTTTGGTGCCTACTTGTTTTTTCTTGTTTAGATCAGATGTGAGTGGGTAATATACAAGATTATCGATTTCAATTAAATCTTAATTCTACAATTTTCCCTTTAAATTGTTTTTATATTTTGTGCCATGTAAATTTAGCGCCTTTACTTTATTAAGGATTTTAAAATGCCCAATTTTGCGATGACAGAAAATACACATCGGTATGCCAAAAAATTTTCCGGATTAGGTTATAATCAACTTGGCAACACAGAACTTTTAACAAACAAAGCAGGATTTGGCGGTTACCGCATCCATATTTCGGTCGAGGAACACCGTGCGGCATTAGAACATGCCCTGTGCACCGGTATAAACCTGATCGATACAAGCAGCAATTATGCCAATGGCGGCTCGGAAGAATTAATTGGCGCGGTAATAAAAAATCTTGTTAAAGAAAAGAAAATAGAGCGGGAAGAAATTATAATCGTAAGTAAAGCGGGATACCTGCAAGCGCAAAATTACCAACTTAGCCAAGAGCTAAAGCAACAAGGCAAACCTTTCCCCGAACTTGTAGAATATGCCAACGGTCTCGAACATTGCATCCATCCTGATTTTATTTCCGATCAACTTACCCGCAGCTTAAACCGCCTTCAACTTAAAACGATCGATTTTTATTTATTGCATAATCCTGAGTATTATCTTTTATGGGCGCACAAACAAGGAATGGACTTAGCCCGGGCACAGGACGAATATTACCGCCGTATTGAACAAGCTTTTATGCATCTGGAGATTGAAGCCCAGAATGGCCGTATTAAATATTATGGGATCAGCTCCAATACTTTCCCCATATCTTCCAAGCGTTATGATTTTACATCAATGGAGCGGGTTTGGGAAATAGCCGAACGTATTTCCCCGAAACATAAATTCAGGATGGTGCAAATGCCGATGAACCTGCTTGAAAATGGGGCGGCAACGGAAAAAAACCTTTCGGGGGATATATCCTCTTTAGAATATGCCCGCTCAAAGGACCTCGCTGTTTTGGTTAACCGACCATTAAATGCTTTTGTAAACAATAAAATGAAACGCCTGGTAAGCCTGGTTATAAAAGACAAATTTATCCCGGGCATTTTACATCAAAAGTTTATGCGCATAAAAGAGCTTGAAACAGAATTTACGGCTAAGGTACTCCCCGCTTTAAAAACAGAGGCAGAGACTCAAAAAAACCTTTCCGGATATTTTTCCTCCGGCCACTATATTGAAGAAAACATAAAAAAACTGGGCCCGTATTGGCAATGGATTGAAAACCAGGCCCGGAGTTTTACCGAGCAAATCAGTTATGCCGTGCAACTTGTAAATGAAATACCGGACAAAACCAGGGAAACGATCGACTGGCTAAACCGGTATGTGGCGCATTTTAATGAACTCTTAGGCTACCTCACTCTTTATTTTGGACAGGAATCTGCCAATGAGGGAAAAAATATCTTACAAAAAATTAAGGGGGATTTGCCGCTTGCACAAAATTTTGTCTCCTTGCAAGATGCGGCGCTTGGCTCACTGTTTAATACGCAGGGCATTTCCTCAACCTTAATTGGCATGCGCGCCGTTGATTATGTAAACAATGTTTTGCATATCCTAGCCTCTCAAGCAGATGGTGCGGAGAAGAAAAATTCCCTTTAAAAGTGTTTTGAAATATCCCGTTCGCCTACATCGTATTTTTTTCTATCATAAATCCGGGATCAACGAAAAACTACCAATATCCTATCGAGGTAGTGTTTCCATTATATTCCCGGCTGCCTCCTTTTTTTAATTTATACAGTTTTAGAAGCCAAATAAATTTAGTCGCAAGTTTACGACAGTCAAAAAACTCAATCCGTCGCACCTTTACGACCACTTAAATTCACCTGCTCTAAGCACTGCCTCACCAAGAACATGTTTTTATTGCAGTTAGACTACTTCGACAATCTTTGGCACGCTCTTTGGATAGGAAAAGCATGTTTCTGACCCTCCACGGCCGGGCAGGGTCTTGTTCAAATTACCTTAACAATTATTTAACAGGAGAGCACAATGAAGAAGGGATTACTCATCGTATTAGTTTTACTGGTTTTACCAATGACTACATTTGCACAGCAAAGCAAGCATTTCAGCGCGGGTAAAATGGTTGCATCAGCAGGGGCAGGTTTCTCGGTTTTTGGCTTAGGTTATGGCGTTGGCTTTGAGTACGGCATTACAGATAAGTTTGGTATTTACCCATCCTATATGATGAATAGCTGGGAAAATGGATTTAACACATGGTCTTTTAATGTAATTGACGTTTGGGCTACATACCACGATAAATCGATTTCTAATATGTTTGGAAGTGGCGATAAGATTGATGCTTATTATATGGTAGGTGCCACATTTGTTTCATTAGGTGTGGAAACAGCCGGTGCATCGGATGAGACAGGTTCATCCATTGCTTTTGGCGGCGGCGCCGGTGGACGCTACTACTTTAACGACAAAGTGTCTGCTTATGGCGAAGGTAAATATCGTTTTGCAACATTGGAAGCCGGTAACCAGACTGTTGGTGCAATCACATGGTACAGCATTAACTTCGGAGTTTCTTACGCAATAAATTAACCCCCAAAAGGATCCTGTTGTTTAATTATAGACGAATGACAGGGTCTTTATAATTACTACCACGCATGGCAAAAAAGCTCATTTATTTATTCAGTTCTACTTGGAGGCAAAATGAAATTTTCGTTAAAAACTATTTTACTTCAATCAACCCTGCTCATACTTTCAACGACAATCCTAACTTATGCCCAGGTTCGTGATGGGAGTTCAGCGGGTGTAATTATTAGTTCGGTGACAACAACAAATTCCTGGACAGGCGCGGCGGATGGGACCAGTTATAAAAACACCAAAGGCACGGCAATAAAATGGAGTATTCCGCTTCAATTTAGCAGTTATGGTGACGGAACATACATTGACCTTGCCACAGATGTCCCCGGTTGGATCCTCCTGATGCTGCCGAAAAACCAACCCAATACCCCGGCTTTTAAAGAGAATAAAAAATATAGTTTTACGGATATAAATGTTGCCAGTATCCGGTATGCTGTTGACTTTTTTGATCTTGGTATTTTAACCGGGGGGCAAATCGGCGTCGGTTATTTGGGAACAGGGCTTGAGGAAAAAAAAGACCGTGGTAACGCCTTTGAAGCGGATAGTTATTTCTCTTATGGGGCTAATGCAGGAATAGATTTCAATATAGGCAGTCAATTATTACATAGCCTTTTTCTATATGACTGGGTTTCAATGGGCGAGGATAGAAAAGGCAACACCTGGACGGCTGAACTTAAGTACTTTCCATTTTCTACTTCCAGCAGATACAGCCTTATTCATTTTAAGGCTTTTGGTAAATCAACCACAATTAATTATCCCGAAAAAATCGCCGGACCGGATTATAAATATTCTGATTTCCAGATTGGGATCGGTCTTATTTTAGATAATATTCTTTGAGAGGCCCAACAAGAAAAACCTTTTCCATGATATTTCCGGAAAAGGTTTTTCTTTTAGTTCATTCAAAAGTTTTCTTTAATTTGATGATAATTTGGCATTGGGCCCATTTTCAAAAGCATCGAGGATAATACCCGGTGTGATCAGCTCCGGGAGCAAGATGTAATCCTGGTCTTCCCCCGGCGGAAAATATACATAAAGCGGCACACTGTTTCGGCCAAAAGAGGCCAGCGCTTTTGTAATACGGTCATCCCGCGAGGTCCAATCCGCCTTTATGGCGTTTATGCCCAACTCCAAAAACTTGTTTTGTACTTCCTCCGAACTAAAAGTAACACGGTCATTTACCTGGCAGCTTAAACACCAGGCAGCGGTAAAATCTATAAAGACGGCCTGTCCTTTGCTTCTCAGTTCCTTTACTAATTCTTCGGAATAACTTTGCCACTGGATTCCTTCCGTGGATTGTTTTGAAGAACCGTCCTGTGGCGTTTGCGCAAATGCGTCTACATTATCAATGGTAAAAAACAAAGTGAGAATTGTAATGACCACCGCAATGGCTGTAGAAATATTCCGTGATTTTTTGGGCATGGCCAGATTGCCCCACCGTCCGTAAATCCAACCAGCAATACCAAGCACCAACAAAGCGCCCAATACCACAATCACCATATTTGTACCGGCTTGTATACCGAGCACCCATAGTAACCATAAAACGGTCGCTAAAAGTAAAAAGCCCATAAACTCTTTCATCGATTCCATCCACCGGCCCGGTTTTGGCACAAATTTTAATAAAGCCGGGATTGAAGACAAAAGAACATAAGGGAATGCCATACCGAGGCCTAAAAACGTAAACACGGCCATGGAAACCCAATAAGGCTGCGTTAAGGCAAAACCAAGCGCCGAGCCCATAAAAGGCGCTGTGCATGGCGTGGCGACAACTGTTGCCGTAACCCCACTGACAAAGGAGCCTGCCCATCCGGATTTATTGCCTGTCTTGCCTTCGATCGTTGTCAAAGAAGTGCCGATCTCAAAAACACCAAACATGCTGATGGCAAAGAGAAACAGAAAAGCCGAGAGAATAATTAAAAAAACCGGTTCCTGAAGTTGAAAGCCCCAACCAAGCTGCTCGCCACCTGCGCGGAGTGCAAGTAAACTCCCGGCTAAAACCCAAAAAGAAACCAAAACGCCTAAGGTAAACACCGCGCCATGCTTCCATGCCTGCGATTGGTCATCGTTGGCCTGTTGCACAAATCCCATAATTTTTAAAGACAAAACGGGGAGGACACAAGGCATAAGGTTTAGGATTATACCACCGCCAAAAGCTAATAAGAGATAATAAAAAATACTGCCAAACCCGCCGGATTCTGTTTTACTTGTTAATGGGGTCGATTGTGTTTCAACATTTATATAATGTGCTTTTTCCGAACCAAGTCCGCGCCAGCCCTCTTGTGAGACAAGGACGCCTTCAACAGCCATCTTTTCTGCGCCCTCTGGCCGGACAAGTTTT
>JAJRVW010000040.1 GCA_024277115.1 Calditrichota bacterium | reverse complement strand
TCAAGCAAAGGGCCATATAACAATCAAAATGCAGGCGAATTGCTACCCTTCCTTTTTTTGAAATTGGTTGCGCCTGTGGAGGCACTTTGGCTTTGAGGTTGGTTTCGCTGGCCCGCAATCGCCTGATTTTGGGGCGTTAGGGCTGTATCTTAACCGGCAAAGTTTAGAAAAACAGGGTTTTATAGCAGGTAAAAAATGAGTGTTTTCGACTTATCACTTTTGATAATTGCCATTGGAATTTTTATTTTTTTTGTTGTAGCAAGCGTGGTGTTGATTATTGCTGTTAATTTTCTGATAAAACAGTATTCAACATCTACCAATAAATCAAGGCATCTTATGCAAGAAGCTGAGTCCTTAATTGCTATTCAACCATCTGCCAACGTATCTATAGAAACATCTGAACTATCTTCTTCCGCAGTACAAAACAGTTATAATAAAGCAATTGCAAACCAGAATGCGGTAAGCCAGAGTGAACCTGAACAAAACCAAAAGCTCGTTTACTATAAAAGTGATGCTATTACCTCACCGACGAATACGGCCCAAACACCCAACTATAAACCCGTTGATAAAAATAAACCAAATAGCCACAAAAAATCTAAACGAACTGATGAAGTCGTACCTACTACATTGCCGGAACAGCACTCTAAAAAACTAAAACCTCAAAAAAAGTATTCCTCATCTACTCCCGTTTTATCTACAAGTCAGGTTAAACCAAAATCGAACAAAGAATCAGATATGGTTTTGCCCTCAACCGCTGTAGGTCGGTTACAGTCTGGTCCTAAATTACAACAAAGTGAAACATCATCTGAGTGGCAGAATTTCGAGTTTACCGAGGAGTCGGAACGAGCTTACAAATTGATGATGACTCCATCCAACAATTGTGTATTTGTTACAGGCAAAGCGGGTACAGGCAAATCATATTTATTGAGATATTTTAAAGAACACACTACCAAAAGTGTTGTTTTTTTAGCTCCCACTGGTATTGCTGCTTTGAATGTGGGAGGTCAAACTATCCATTCTTTCTTTAAATTCCCTCCAGGCACAATAAATCGAGATGATATAAAACGAGTCCGTGATCGCAAAATTTATGAGAAGCTTGATACCATTGTAATTGATGAAGTATCAATGGTGCGGGCTGATATGATGGATCATATAGACAAGTTTTTACGGGAAAACGGAAGAGACCCTGATAGTCCATTTGGCGGGGTGCAAATGATATTCTTTGGGGACTTATACCAGTTACCTCCCGTTATTGGTTCAGATGAAAACGAAAACAAATTTCTTAGTACCTATTATGCTAGCCCTTATTTTTTTGATGCCAAAGTATTTGATAACGTTAAAGTAAATATGGTTGAACTGAATAAAGTTTACCGGCAAAAAGACCCGCAATTCCTCGAGACACTTAATGTAGTTCGGTTGGGTAATGTAACAAGCAAGCATATTTCATTTATTAATCAAAGATACTCACCAAATTTTGTGCCTCCAGCAACAGAAGAATACCTTACCCTAACGCCCAATAATAAACTTGCAAACCAAATTAATGACCAAGCCTTGACCAGATTACCATATTCACCTCAGTTATATACTGGCATTATCTCAGGAGATTTTAAGAAGTTAAAAAAGAATCTACCTACAGAAATTGACTTGGTTTTAAAAAAAGATGCTCAGGTAATGTTTGTAAAGAATGATATTGGAGGGCGTTGGGTGAATGGAACGCTTGGGAAAATACATTCATTAGAAGAAGGGGTTTATATTGAAGTAAAATCCGAAAGTGACGGTCAAAAATATATCTATCCAGTAGAACAAGAAAAATGGGATTTTCTTCGATATCGTTTTGACCACGAAACAGGTCGTATTCAAGCAGAGGTTGTGGCCTCATTTAGCCAATACCCTGTCAAATTAGCGTGGGCTTTTACGATTCATAAGAGTCAAGGATTAACGTTAGATAAAATGATTCTAGACATAGGCAATGGGGCTTTTGCTTATGGACAAACTTATGTGGCATTGAGCAGGTGCAAAACTTTTGAAGGAATACGGCTACGACGAAGATTAAGACCCACTGATATCAAGGTTGATCCAGCTATCCATCGAGTGAAAGAACGGTTTGATATTAACAAAACTCACTATTTTTTCAATACTTCTCGTCCTGAGAAAGTAGCAAGAGAAGATGATGATATAAATATCAATTTACATAAAGTCGAAATCCTTTTAAATAACGGCCTGTTAGATGCAGCTCGAAAAGAACTGGATAGATTATTCCCCGCTGGGTGGCATTCTGACCCGCGTTATGTACAACTAAAACGCAAGTTGTATGCTGATAGAAATACTGGAGCAGCACAAACATAGGGGATATGGTTAGTGTTTACAGTTCTGTGCCATTCATAAAGCAAGCACAAGTAAGCAGGCTTAGAATTGGTTAAGTTTATAAGACAATGGGGTACAGCCCTAACAAATCGTTGGTGGCGAATTGCTACCCTTCCGTTTTTAGAAATTGGTTGCGCTTGTGATGGTACTTTGGCTTTGGGGGTGGTCTCGCCTGCCCGCAATCGCCACAACTTTAGCGTTATATGGACGGGTTAAAGGGTAAAGGTTTTTTTGTTGCCGTCCTCCGAAGAAGCCGCACCGGTCGAACCTTTGCCTTCGTTGGTGGGGCTGGCGTCGGTGGTGGAAGGGTGTCGCCAACGGTCGAGCCGTCAAATG
>JAJRVW010000039.1 GCA_024277115.1 Calditrichota bacterium | reverse complement strand
CTGTACAATTAAATTACCATCGATAATAATCTTTGCGCCGGGCGAGACATTTATAACCGTGCCCGCTTCAATGGTCAGGGTGGTAAACGCGTCTACGGTAAGATCGCCTAAAACATTTATGGCCACATCGGGTGTCCATTTTGTATCCACATCGATAGAACCTTTAAAATTTCCCATTTTATGAAATAAGTAAAAACCATCTGAAGAACTTACCGCTATATTACCACTTGGTAAAAAAGGATCGATACCCCAAGCACCATTAAATACAGGATATATGTATTGACTTACACCTGGAATATCATAAAACGCAAGTTCAGACATATTCAGCGGGTCACTGACATCCAACATCCGCACGCCTTTTGTGTAGTAGGAAATAAATGCTGTTTCTTGTGACATGTCGTTAATAGTGACTATGTTGTGGATGCTATTGGCCTTTTCAGAAGATAAAAGCGAAAAATTTGAAGAATTAAAACTGCCATCAACACTGTTTTCACGGACTTCATAAACCTGTTTAATGGGATAACGAAAATTGTTACTATCTGCCATAGGTTTTATAGTACTGATATCCCAGGCGTACATATAGTTGCCACGTTTGTAATTAACAGAATCCGGGTTTATCCAATATGGTTCACTGTTTAAACCGCCTCCCTGTTCATCACTGGTAAAAAGGTAGTCTTTGGCTGCATTTAGCCATGTCGTGTGTAACACTCGATTTTTTTCCGGCATAACATTGCGAGTAAAATCGGACGGATCTTCTCCACGGTAGGGATTGTACTGGTGTACCCATTGGTCCGTAACCTTGAATATACTACCTGTCCAACTATACTCGCTAACTGTAAGGCCACGTAAGGACGCATCGAATACCCGGCCTGTTGTGGAGCTTGTTTTGTAGGCATACAAATCATGGCTACTGGCTGTATGATCAAGAATTTCAGAAATTTCGATTTCTCCAATAAAAGTTGGATTTCCTGTTGGAACATTGCTGATATCAAAAACCTGAATTTTTTGATTTTCTCTTAAAGTAGATATAAACAGCAGTTCCTGTTCAGTATTAATAAATAGATTATGCCCACGCGAACTAGTTGCAAAATCACTTCCATAACCAGCCGTGGGGTTCGTGGAGTTATCAACGGCATCTTTAAGATCAACCCAATAGGAGTCTTCCCAATCTTGAGCGATAAAAGCGATATCATTATAAACTTTTATATCATGAGGCACATTCGTAGAGTTTTGCCCTGGACGTCTAATCGTTTTAATATAAATTAGAGTGTTTGGATTTGTCATATCAACAACTGCTACACCTGAACCATTTCCTCCAGAAACTAAACAAATCAAGGCATATTCTTTGCCTGTAATGCTATCCTTCCATGTGGCAATGTCTGACAGTGTTTCTTGCCCAGAAGGCACAACTATTTGCCCATTATACAATGTCTGATAGCTAATAAAACCAGCCCGGTTAAGATTCTTGCTTATTGTTTGTGCAAATGTAAATCCATAAATCAAACCAATTAGGAATAGTATAGTGATGTATCTGTATTTCATTGTGCGTCTCCTTTGTTTTAGTTCAACATTAACAATTTAATAGAGTGATACTCTTTTCCAATCTGGAATAAGGCCAGATAAATACCCGAAGATAGTTTCTTTCCAAACTGGTTGGTCCCGTCCCAGCGAACTTTATGTTCGCCCGGGCCCTTTATTTCGTCAAACAAGGCCTTCACTTCCTTTCCAAGTATATTATAAATTTTTATCGTCACCCGCCCAGTTATTGGAATAGAGTAATGTAGGATTGTTGTGCTATTAAAGGGGTTTGGATAACCACCTAGGTTTAATTGAAATTCAGAAGTGTTAACTGTGTTTTCTTCTAGGTTTGTGATAATTGCATCTTTTAACTGATATATATTAGACTCTTCTTGTGAAGGACCAAAAAGTAAAGTCATCGAAGTATATAATGTATTGTTATTATTATTCAAAAATAGCTGAAAGGCAGCTACATCAACTACTGAATCTGGTAATCCTATCTTCAATATTTCCCAAGTACTACCACTATTTCGGCTTACATAAAGCCCTGCAGGTACTAAAGTATCTAATATTGCCTCCGATCCAGCAAACAATATAGCCGTATCTACTTCCGATACAGTCAAACCACCTAGAAAATCTAATTGACGCGTAATAGAATCATTAACCGAAAACCAATTATCACCGCCATCAAAGGATTTATAAATACCCCGATGTCCAACGGTACAATATAGTGTTTCACTCCCTTTAACTTCTACCATATTCCATATAACAGGATTAAAACCCGACTCAAATGGAAGCCCATTACTAGCCAACATCCAAGCTGTTCCATCATCCTCACTTTTCCATACACCGCCGCCATTCCCACCATAAAATATACCCGTATCTTCATCAATAACTAAACTTAAAATGCATGTATTTGATACCCTCTCCCAGTTCAAACCATCCGTACTTTTAAAAAGGCCACAAAAGGTGCCATTATCGGTGGCATAATAAACCTCGTTTTTGCTATCAAATACTAAATCGGTTATAAAATACCCGTGGTGGTCAACAATAAATCCATAATCGGCACGTACCCATGTTTCACCCCCATCAATACTTTTTACCAGTCCGACAAATGGCCCGCCACTAACCAAGATCACATCGCTGTTTCTGGGGTCAATCAAAATATCCCTTGGGCTGCCCATACCCCATTCTTTATCATAGAAATCCCAGGACTGGCCACCATCTTTAGTCTTCCACATTCCCAACTCGGGGGCTGTACCGGAAGCAATGTAAATAACGTCACTATTCACAGGGTCTACAGCAATAGGACCGCTGATGCCGGGAAAGAACAGCTCCCATTTAGGTTCCTGAGCAGTGCAAAATGTTGATAGTAAAAAGATAGTTGAAGTAAAAATTAGTTTTCTCATAGCTTTGTCCAATAATTATTTTAGAATACAGGTTGGTTAATTACGGTTTATAACTAACGAAAGGAAAATATTATTTCCTTAAAGAGAAAAGGTTTATTGAATTTGTACTTTCTCCCTTGGATGAGCAAATTTGAAAAGATAAGTATAAGCCACTTATTTAAAATATTGCACCATTGAAGTAAGTTGCTAACCTCATATTATCGCAGGGTAGAAAAAAATAATCTTTTATAAGGCAATTTTAACAAGGATCAATTTTGGTTGTACTCAAGAACCGCATCGATCAGGTTCTGTTTGTTTTTCTCCGAAAATGAACTCGCCTGGTCAAATATAAAAAAACCGATGGGTAAAGAAATATAGAGGGGTTTGCCTTCATTGCTCCTGATTAGCGTTTTGAAGCATGAAAATTAATCATAAAAATAGATTATTTTGTATACATAAAGTAAAATCTTTTTGTATATTGCTCCCTGTGAAAAATTCCTGAGAGTTGTGAATACATGAAAATAGTCCTGTCGATTTCCCTCTTTTTCCTTTTACTGCCAAAACACTATGCCCTGGCACAACAAAAAGAGATAAGCAGCCTGCGTGCTTATCAAATATCTGAAAAAATAATTCTTGATGGCGAACTGGACGAACCCGCCTGGCAACAAGCCCCTTTTGCAAGCGATTTTATCCAGCGAGAACTAAACAACGGCCAACCGGCAACAGAAGAGACCCGTGTTGTTTTTTTATACGATGCCAGCACGCTTTATATCGGTGTATGGGCGTACGATTCACAACCGGATGAAATTATCGCCAAAGAATCGAAACGCGATTTTCGCTGGGGCTCCGACGATAATTTTGAAATAATCTTAAGCACTTTTAACGATAACCGTAATGGTTACCTGTTTGTCGTAAACCCAAACGGGGCAATTGCGGATGTGCTCATCACAGACGAGGGCGCAGGTTTTAATAAGGATTGGAACGCCGTTTGGGATGCCGGGGTAGAGGTTACTGATAAGGGCTGGTTTGTTGAAATCGCCATCCCCTTTTCCAATTTAAAGTTCCCGGAGGATGATGAACAAATTTGGGCGCTAAATATGGAGCGTAATATCCGCCGAAAAAATGAGCAGGTTTTATGGCAGGGCTGGTCGCGCGATTACGAATTGGAGAAAATCTCCCAGGCGGGGAAACTTGTTGGCTTAAAAGGGATTCATAACAGAAAATTCTGGGAGCTTAAACCGTTTGTTTCTACCGGGGTTGAGCAACTGCGCGGGCGCCGTATCCATTCCAAATATAAAATTGGCGGTGATGTTAATTACCTGCTTTCGCCTAAAATGAAATTGAATTTTACGGTTAATACGGATTTTTCCCAGGTCGAATCCGATCGTGAACAAATAAATTTATCGCGCTTTTCTCTCTTTTTCCCGGAGAAGAGGGATTTTTTTCTGGAAGGTAAAAACCTGTTCCGTTTTAATCTGGGCCGCTCTGCCCAAACATTTTACTCGCGCCAGATTGGCTTGGCCGACCGTAAAGAAGTGCCTGTTTTAGGCGGGCTTCGGCTAACCGGAAAGAAGGGCAGAACCAATTTGGGCTTGATGACCATCCAAACAGGAAAAAAAAGAGGGGAGCCATCGACAAATTTTTCGGTTGTACGCGTAAAGCAGGACGTATTGGAAAATTCCAATGTTGGTTTTATCGTTACATCGCGCAAGGATAAAGGCCATTATAATTTTTTGTATGGCGTGGATGCCAATTACAGCACCTCGAAAATGTTTGGCAATAAAAACCTCGATGTCGGCATCGCCTTTTCCCAATCCATCACGCAAGATAGTTCTAACTCCAATGCCTTGGGATACAGGGCTTACCTCTCTTCGATCAACGACCTGGTCGAGTATGATTTAAGCGTATCGCGCATTACCAAGGACTTTAACCCGGAGATGGGCTATCTCAGACGCAAAAATTATAAACGTATTGCAACAGAATTGCAGTTTAACCCGCGCCCGGATTTCTTGCCGTTTGCCCGCAACCTGGAGCTAAAGCCGATCGATATGTCCTATTATTTAAACGATGAGACAAACGAGATGGAGTCTTTTTTTTATGAGTGGCGGCCGCTGGGCATCGAGTTTAAAACGGGCGATTTTATTGAGTTTAACGTTCAGCGTTTTTATGATAAACTGGATGAACCTTTTGAACTTATTGAACAGAATTTTATCCCTGTTGGCACATATTGGTATTCCCGCTACGAGGTGCAAGGCAGCACATACCGGGGCCGCCCTGTTTTTTTTAGGCAAAGCTTAAGTTGGGGCGATTTTTATACCGGGCAGCGCGAGGAAGTAGCTGCCCAAATTGGCTGGAACCTGGGCAAGTTTAATATGAGCGCCGACTGGCAGAGGAACATTTTAAAACTGGGACAGGCTAAATTAACCACGCATGAGGTTGGGACACGCCTGGAGTTTGCGTTTAATACCCATCTTTACACAACCCTTTTTGGGCAATGGAATAATGAAGACGATATTGCGCGTCTGGATTTAAGGGTAAACTGGATTCCAAAAACAGGCAGTTATTTCTATTTTGTTGTAAACCAGGAATACTCGACGGTAGGCACGCTTAGCGTTTTGAATACGACCGTACTTTCAAAATTGACCTGGTTTTTCTCGGTGTGATTTTTTGTTGAGTGTTTTTTGCGAAACCCTCGATTTATCGGGAGTTCTTTTTTATTTAGAAAAAAGAAAAGTAACCCGTTGTGCGAATTAGAAAGAATAGAAACTAATTAATTTCAACTAAATTTTTACACTCGGCCGCTCCGATGGAGCTTTTTGTAAACTTTTGGAATTTTTTTTACTACAAATAGAACGTCCTTGAAGGACTAACTAAAAAATTCCGACAGGAATGGCCTATTTGTAGAAAAAAAGATTACTATGTGAGTAAAAGTTCCATAGGAACGACCTGCTTTTTAAATTTTACAGCTCTTATAAATATGTAATTCTAATTCGCAAAACGGGTAAAAGTGATCTTTGAGGTAAGATAAAAATAATTTAGGCCTAAAATTACGAGAGAGAAAAAATCAAAATTTATTTCGCTAACTTGGCTGTTAATCATTTTTTTATTTAAGGCAGATGTGGTAAATCTGTTATAATTCGTCTTGTCTGTTTGCCCAGACTTCTTTAAATTTCCCCCTTTTTAAAACACAGAAGAAAAATGAACTTTCCCAAAACCTGGATTTCTAATTCCATTTCTGATTCACAAAAAATCGCCCAAGAGTTAAGCACACTATTAATGCCCGGCGATGTTGTTCTTTTAGAAGGTACACTGGGCAGCGGTAAAACTTTTTTGGTGCAGGAGATTTGTAAAAACTGGCATATTGAAGACGATGTTACAAGCCCGACTTTTACATTGATTCAAAATTATTCAGGTAACATTGCCGTAAACCACATGGATTTATACCGTATCGAGGCAATTGAAGAATTGGATCAGCTGGGCTGGGAAGATATGGTTTATTCGGATGCCGTCACATTTATTGAGTGGCCGCAAATGGTAGAGCCGATCCTAAATTCGTATTATAAAATAAATATCGATTTAAAAGACGGCCGGCGGGAAATAACTTTAAATAAAAAATAAATTGAATTGATGAATCATTGAATTAATGATTATTTGCATCAATTCATTAACCCAATATTGATATGATTTTATCCATCGAGACATCATCATCACTTTGCGCCGTGGCATTTAGCGAAGGGGGCAAAACCCTTGTCGAATTCTCCAGCGACGCGCCCATGCAGCACGCCACGCTTATCGGGCAATTTGTGGAAAAGGGGCTTAAGCAAACGGGGAAATCCCCGGAGCTGTTGGCCGTTGCCATCGGTCCGGGTTCCTTTACCGGCCTGCGGATCGGTTTGAGCTACGCGCAGGGATTTTGTTTTGGGCGCGATATTCCCATCGTTGGCGTATCCAACCATCAGGTGTTGGCGCTAAATAATACGAATGGCACAGCGCCGCTTTATACGATCATTGACGCGCGGCGTGATGAGGTTTATCTTGCAAAACATAAAGCCGGTGACACCTTCGAAATTGAAGCGCACCAAATTGTGCCCATTGGGGAACTGCCGGAAAAAATATCCGGGCCGGCACAGCTTATTTGCATGCAGGGACAAAACCTGCCGGTCGAGGTAAAATCCGCCTTAGCCCATGCCGGGATAAATTTAAAGGAAGACGGAAAATATTCCGCGGCGGCCCTTGCTCAAATTGGCCAAAAGATTGTTGAAAAACGGGGCAGTGATAATTTGGAAACTTTGGAGCCGATGTATATCCGGCCCTTTGCAGGCGTACAATGAAAACCCGTTTCCGGGAAATGATGGCTGAAGATGTACCAACTGTCGCGGCGCAGGAAAATGAAATCTTTAAAGATGCCTGGGCTTATGAGCAACTCCTTTCGGAAACCGATGGGCAAAAACATAAGTTCCCGATCGTATTGGAAATCGATGGCCGGATTGCCGGCTACGCCTGTGTGTGGGCTTTTATTGACGAAGTACATATAAATAATTTTGCGATTGCCCCCATTTTCCGCCAAAAAGGGTTGGGCATGAAATTAATTCGCTTTATATTGGGCAGGTTCGCAGCATATAAAAATGCCTATCTTGAGGTGAGGAAATCTAATAAGGCTGCCATAAATCTTTATGAAAAAGCCGGGTTTAAAACATTTTTTATAAGGCAAAAATATTATTCCGATGGGGAAGACGCCTTGGTTATGCAAAAAAAACTATAGGAAAAACGGGGATTGTTATGGATTGGTTTAAACGTAAAAGAAGTGTTATCGCACCGCAAGACCGCAAAGATGTGCCGGATGGTTTATGGATAAAATGCAATGGCTGCGGTGAGATAATCTATAAAAAAGAGCTGGAAAAAAAACTGTATGTGTGCAGCAATTGTAATACGCACCTGCGCATCGGCAGCGATGTATATATCTCGTTTTTATTTGATGAGGGCACGTTTAAAGAATTTGCCAAAGAGGTGAAATCTGCCGACCCGTTAAATTTTAAAGATGTAAAAAGTTATAAAGATAAATATGCCGCCACAGTAAAAAAAACCGGGTTTAATGATGCGGTTGTATGCGGTACGGGAAAAATTGAGAAGCAAAATGTCGTCATGGCCGTGATGGATTTTCGATTTATGGGCGGCAGTATGGGCTCGGTTGTGGGCGAGAAGATTGCCCGCGCCATCGATGTGGCCTATAAAAAAGGCTGGCCGATGATAATCCTTTCCGCTTCGGGCGGCGCGCGCATGCACGAAGGCGTTCTTAGTTTGATGCAGCTCGCCAAAACAAGTTCACGATTGGCGCGCCTGGCAACAAAAAACATACCTTATATTTCCGTTTTAACCAATCCAACCACAGGTGGCACCACGGCCAGCTACGCCATGTTGGGTGATGTAAATATTGCCGAGCCTGACGCATTGATTGGTTTTGCCGGGCCACGTGTTATAAAGCAAACCATCGGGCAAGACCTGCCGCCGGGCTTTCAGCGATCAGAGTTTGTGCGGGATCATGGTTTTCTGGACATGATCGTTCACCGCCATGAACTGAAACAGCGCATTGCCAATATTTTGGATTTCTTTAAGCATAAAAACCCGGTAGCCAAAGCATAAAGAGATTGAATTAATGGATTATTGAAATATTGAGTTATTAAAAAACAGTGATTCATTAATCCATCATTTCATCATTTTTAAAAATCAAAAGCACAACCTCATGTCTTCCATAAAAATTCTTGTTACAAACGATGATGGTATTTACGCGCCCGGTATCTTTGCCCTTGCGCAAGCCATGCAAAGCCTTGGTGAAGTAAATGTCGTCGCACCCCTTGCCGAGAAAAGCGCGGTTGGGCACGCGATCACCGTTTCCGACCCCTTGCGCGTCACAGAAATTGAACGCAATGAAAAGTTTTTTGGCTACGCTGTTAATGGCACCCCGGCCGATTGTGTAAAAATCGCCGTGCGCTGCATCCTCGACAGCATGCCCGATATTGTGGTCAGCGGGATTAATCAGGGTTCCAATACGGCAACCAATGTGATCTACTCCGGCACGGTTTCCGCTGCGGCAGAAGGGGCCATTGTAGGGATTCCATCGATTGCGGTTTCGCTTACCAGCTTTTCGTATAAGGATTTTTCGTATGCGGGCAAGGTGGCACGGCAAATCGCCAGCCAGGTTTTGGAAAAGGGATTGCCACCGCGCACCCTTTTAAATGTAAACGTGCCTGCATTGCCGGAAGATGAAATTGGTGATGTTTTACCGGCCAAGCAAGGCCGGGGACGCTATGAAGAAGTTTTTGATAAACGCACAGACCCACAAAACCGAACCTATTACTGGATGGCAGGAAAACGTATGATACTTGATAAAGAGAATGATGTTGACGATGTAATTGTGATGCAAAACAAGGTAGCTGTCACACCAATTCAGTACGATTTGACCCATCACGAATTCATGAAGGAACTACAAAAATGGAAGCTAAAACCTTAGGGCATGAAACCATCCTGATCCTCGATTTTGGATCGCAGTATACCCAGCTTATCGCCCGCCGAATCCGTGAAAGCGGAGTCTTCTCAGAAATTCACCCCTTTAATTTTGACCTGAAAAACAACAAACCACAAAACCTCAAAGGCATTATCCTTTCCGGCGGCCCTTCTTCGGTTTATGCCGATGACGCGCCCCTGGTGGAGAAAAATATTTTAGATTTTGGCGTACCAGTTTTGGGCATTTGCTATGGTTTGCAGTTGATGAGCCATCTTTTAGGCGCAAAGGTGGAGAGCTCTGCTAAAAAAGAATATGGCCGGGCAAAAATCAAAATAAATTCCGGTTCGGTTTTATTAAAAAATGTGCCGTCGGGGAGTAATGTTTGGATGAGTCATGGCGATAAAGTACTCAACCTGCCTTCAGGTTTTAAAGCGGTTGCACAATCCGAGAATTCGCCTTTTGCGGTGATAGAGAACAAGGAAAATAATTTTTTTGGCTTGCAGTTTCACCCGGAAGTTGTGCACACAGAGCATGGCAAAACAATCCTGGACAATTTTTTATTTAATGTATGTGCTTGCAGTGGCGATTGGTCGCCAAAATCATTTATTGATGAAAGCATTGCCCAAATCCGGGAGGAGGTAGGCGATAAACATGTGTTATGCGGGTTAAGCGGCGGAGTTGATTCCAGCGTTGTGGCCGTTCTGCTGCATAAGGCGATTGGCGCTCAACTCCATTGTATGTTTGTCGATACAGGGTTGTTACGCTACAAGGAAGGCGAAGAGGTTGAACGCTTGTTTAAGGAAAATATTAATGTGCGCTTAACCTGTGTCGATGCCTCAGAATCATTTTACAAAGAGCTGGACGGTGTTTCTGATCCCGAGCGAAAACGTAAAATTATCGGCCATGAATTTATCAATGTGTTTGAGAAAGAATCTAAAAAACTGGGTACTTTTGATTTTCTCGCCCAGGGTACGCTTTATCCGGATGTGATTGAAAGTGTCTCGTTCAAAGGCCCGTCGGCAACAATAAAATCGCACCATAATGTAGGCGGTTTACCGGAGAAGATGGGCTTTGCGCTGATAGAGCCGCTTAAAGAGTTGTTTAAAGATGAGGTAAGGGCAGTCGGGCGCGAACTGGGCATCCCGGAAATTTTAATCGGGCGTCATCCTTTTCCCGGGCCGGGTTTAGCGGTACGGATTTTAGGCGAGATCACAAAAGAGCGTATTGATGTTTTACAGCAGGCCGATGCAATCTATATTGAAGAACTGCACAAAGCCGGGTTGTATGATAAAATCTGGCAAGCTTTTGCCGTACATTTGCCGGTAAATACAGTCGGTGTTATGGGTGATGAGCGGACTTATGAAGCCGTAATCGGCATAAGGGCCGTAACAAGTACCGATGGCATGACAGCCGATTGGTACCCGATGCCGTATGATGTTTTAGCGCGCATATCCAACAGAATAATCAATGAAGTAAAAGGTGTAAACCGGGTGGTTTATGATATTAGTTCCAAGCCGCCTGCAACAATTGAATGGGAATAATTAGGAGAATTTATGTGTGGAATCGTTGGCTACTTAGGTAAGCAGGAAGCTGCGCCAATTTTACTCGGTGGGCTTAAACGCCTGGAATACCGTGGATATGATTCAGCAGGAATAGCCGTAATGAACGGCGGTGACGTGAATGTTGTAAAAGAGGTTGGTAAAATCCGAAATTTGGAAAGCGCCCTTGATACAACGCCGTTAAAAGGCTTTATCGGGATTGGGCATACGCGATGGGCAACCCACGGGGAACCCAATAAAACCAACGCGCACCCACATGTGGATGGGACTGGAAATATCGTTTTGTTCCACAACGGTATTATTGAAAATTATGCATCGCTGAACAAGATGCTGCAGGAAAAGGGTCATGTGTTTATTACGGAAACAGACACAGAAATTCTGGCACATTTGATCGAAGAGTTTTACGAAAAAGATTTGGAAAAGGCCATCCGTCATGCTTTGCATGAAGTGGATGGTACGTATGGTTTGGCCGTGATCAGTAAATATGATCCCAATAAAATTTATGTGGCGCGCAAAGGCAGCCCGATCGTTATCGGCGTTGGCAAGGATGAATATTTTGTCGCCTCGGATGTTACGCCCCTCGTAAATTATACGCGGGACGTATTTTATCTTGAAGACTATGAGATGGCTATTATCACGCCCAAAGGGGTGACCACAAAAACAATCGAGAATAAAAAGATTGAGAAAAAGACCGAGCGTGTAACTTTTGAACTCGAAGCGATCGAAAAGGGTGGCTTTGACCATTTTATGCTGAAGGAAATTTATCAGCAACCGGATACGATTATGGATGCCATGCGTGGCCGGATTTTAAAAGACGAGGGCATCGTAAAACTGGGCGGGTTGGAGAAAATTGAAGACCGCCTGGTGAAAGCCAATAAAATTGTTTTTACTGCTTCGGGTACATCATGGATCGCCGCATTGATTGGCGAATACCTGATTGAAGAATTTTGCCGTATCCCTGTGGAAGTTGAGTACGCCTCGGAGTTCCGCTACCGAAACCCGATTATTGATGAAGATGATGTGGTGATCGCCATTTCCCAGTCGGGTGAAACGGCCGATACTTTGGCAGCCCTGCGTGAAGGGAAACGCAAAGGCGCTTTAACCCTGGGGATTGTGAACTCGGTTGGGTCGACCATCGCGCGCGAAACCGATGCGGGGGTTTATATCCATGCCGGCCATGAAATTGGCGTGGCAAGTACCAAGGCGTTTACATCGCAGGTTACCGTGCTTGCGCTGATCACTTTAATGATTGCCCGACGTAAAAATATGTCGTCCGAACTTGGCAAGGCGATGGTTAACGAGCTGTTAAAAATACCGGAAAAAGTCCAGATAATTTTACATCAAAATGATTATATCCGTGACTTTGCCCGGCGTTATAAGGATGAACGTAATTTCTTGTACCTTGGACGTGGCTATAATTTTCCGGTTGCCCTGGAAGGCGCATTAAAATTAAAAGAAATTTCCTACATCCATGCCGAAGGATATGCTGCTGCAGAAATGAAACATGGGCCGATTGCCTTAATCGATAAAGATATGCCTGTGGTTTTTCTTGCGACTAAAGATGTAATTTATGATAAAGTAATCAGCAATATTGAGGAAGTAAAAGCGCGTGGCGGAAGGATTATCTGTATCGCCACACAGGGTGATGAAAAAATCCAGCAATACGCTGATCACGTTATTTATATCCCGGATACATTGCGCGCGCTCACGCCTTTGCTCTCGGTTATTCCGTTGCAGTTACTTTCTTATCACGTTGCCGTAATGCGCGGTTGTGATGTTGACATGCCCCGAAATTTAGCAAAAAGTGTAACTGTAGAATAAGTTTTTTAATTGTGGAAAAAATTCAAGGGCATGGAATATTTCATGCCCTTTTTTTGTATTTAGATAATGCTATGTAAACCCGTTGTGCGAATTAGAAAAAATAGAAACAAAATAATTCCAACTAAATTTTTACAATAGGCCGCTCCGATGGAGCTTCTTGAAAACTATTGTAATTTTTGTTCTACAAATAGAACGTTCTTACAGGACGAAATAAAAAATTCCGATAGGAATGGCCTATTTGTAGAACAAATGAATTTCTATGTTAGTTAAAGTTCCATAGGAACGACCTGCTTTTAAAGTTTTACAGCTATTAACAAATATGCTATTCTAGCTCGCACAACAGGTTATGTAAATTATTTGCATACTCATTATCTTGCTCTTACTCATAATCTTTTTTTTAATCTCAAACCAAGTTCCGATAAAAATTATCGAGAATATTTGATAAGATTATGATCATGAGCATGATAAGAGTTTAGATTATTTACCACACTCACATAAGATAGAGCCCAAAATTTTATGCCGGCATACAAAAAACATATTTTTATTTGTGAGCACCTAAGACCGGAAAATTCCCCTAAAGGATGTTGTGCCCGCAAAGGCAGTGAAAACCTTAAAAAGGCTTTGAAATCAAAGCTTGCAGCAAAAGGGCTAAATAAAACGTACCGGACAAATTCGGCGGGTTGTTTGGGCGCTTGTAAACATGGGGCAACGATGGTAATTTACCCGCAATCGATTTGGTATGGTCATGTCCAGGAGTCGGATATTGATGAAATCATTGAAAAATCTATCTTGCAAGACGAAGTAATCGAGCGGCTTTTGATTATAGAGAAAATATAGGTTAAACAGAATTTATAAAGGTTTGAAAAAATGAAAAAACTTTTACTGCATAAAAGGCATCAAGAACTGGGCGCAGAGTTTATTACGGCGCATGGCTGGGAAATCCCCTCGCATTATACATCTGTAGAAGAGGAACTAATCGCAGTAGAAAACAGGGTCGGGTTATTGGACCGAAGCTATTTAGGGAAAATATTTGCCACCGGTTCCGATGCCATCGATTTAATAAACCGGATTTCTACCAACGATATGAAGCAGCTTATCATGGGCGCGATGTGCGATACTGTTTTTTGCTCGCCCAAAGGCCGCATTATCGACTATGCAAAAATCTTGCAATATGCCGACAATCTTTTGTTTATTTCCAGTTATCTGGACAGTAAGCGGCTTATTGAGTGGATAAACCGCTTTATCATTTTGGAAAATGTAGAACTGGAAGATTGCAGCGACCAGTTTTTATGGCTCACTTTACTTGGCCCCGAAGCCCGACCTTTTATCGAAAAGCTCAGTGGCGCAGAGGTTGTTGATCAGGACGAGACAATTTGGTTAAACCGTGAAGGGGTAAAATTTCCCGCCTTATTAAATACAAACTTTAAAGTACCGGCCTATAATTTTTGCCTTCCTAAAGAAGCCGGCCCAAAAATATTTTCGTGGATTACAGAATCTTTGCAGGATTTTAACGGCGCGCTTATCGGTGATCATGCTTTCCAGGTTATGCGTATCGAAAGCGGTATGCCCGATTGGGGCTCTGAGCTGACCGAAAACTATAACCCGCACGAGGCGAGGCTGATCAATGCCGTCAGTTTTACAAAAGGGTGTTATACAGGCCAGGAGGTGATTGCACGCCTCGATACTTATGACAAGGTACAAAAATATTTAATGATCATTGATTTGAGTGAACAAATTTTTGCCGAAGCCCCTTTTGATATTTTTTATGATGATAACAAGATTGGTACGCTGACCAGCCATGTGTTTAATCCTAAAAATAAGCGCAGTATTGGTTTGGGATATATAAAGAAAAACTTAGCTGTTGCCGATTTTAATTTAACGGTGGATGTGCTGGTGCGTGGGAAATTAATTCCGGCAGGGTTGCGGATTCCTTATTCCAATGTTTAAATGATACGATAATGCAATGAAATAATGATGCAATGGAAGAGTGATAAAATGATTTTTGGGAGAATGGAGGATGACAGAGAAAGAGCTTTTCATTGAAACGATGAAGGGTCGGACTAAGAAGTTTGCTGCAGATATTATCCGGTTTTGTAATTCGCTAATAGCTTGTAAGGCTTCTGCTGTTATCACATACCAACTTGTCAAGTCAGCTACATCGACCGGGGCAAATTATCGGGCTGCATGTATACTCGAACAGAAGAGGTTTGCAATTTAACTTCTTCGTATTGAGAGTTATACTCGATTCAATAATTGTAAATCATTTACAGATCGGTACAAGGCACGATCTAAAAATGAGTTTTTTAGCAAAATGTGCATTGTAGCAGAAGAAGCAGATGAATCAGAATATTGGTTAGAAGTAATAAGAGACGCCGAACTATCAAATGAAATGAAACAGCTAAATAAATTATTGGCTGAAATTATGGAAATAAGCAAAATCGTAACCAAGGCAAAAAGTTCAACTTATAAAAAATAAGATATTTGAATGTCATTGCATCATTATCTCATTTTATCATAAAATCATTGTCTATAAAGTATTTAGTTTTACCAAAAGGAAATTACATGTTTAAAGCCAAAACGATTTTATTAATCCTGATTTTTATCTTCTTGTTTTCCTGTTCAAAAAAGGAGGAAACTATTTATCACTCAATTTCAACAAAAGGGCATCCCGCCTGGAGCACAAATAAAACCATTTATGAAGTGAACCTGAGGCAATATACCGAAGAAGGGACTTTTAAGGCTTTCCAGGAACATCTGCCGGCGCTAAAAGATTTGGGCGTGGGCATAATCTGGCTGATGCCGATCCACCCTATTGGCAAGGAAAACAGAAAAGGCACATTGGGCAGTTATTATTCCGTAAAAGATTTCAAGGCCATAAATCCTGATTTTGGTACGGAGGAAGATTTTCGTGGGCTGATAAAAGCAATCCATGATGCCGGCATGTTTGTAATAATCGATTGGGTTGCCAACCACAGCGCCTGGGACAATCCCCTGGCAAAATCTAATCCGGCATTTTATAATCGAGATAAAAAAGGTAAATTTTTACAACCGAACGATGACTGGACCGATGTAATCGATTTCAATTATGACAACCTGGATATGCGCAGTTATATGCTGGGCGCGTTAAAATTTTGGGTAAAAGAATTTGATATTGACGGCTATCGCTGCGATGTGGCCGAGATGGTGCCAATCGATTTTTGGAACCAGGCGCGACGAGAACTGGACGACATAAAACCGGTTTTTATGCTTGCGGAAGGTGATGCCCCCTTTTTACATAAGCACGCTTTTGACATGAGCTATGACTGGAAACTATACCGCGCGCTTAACGGTATTGCCAAAGGGAAAAGCGATATAAGCAAGGTTCGCTCCGTCTTAAATGACGAAGAAAAACGTTTCCCCGAAACAGCCATCCTGATGCGTTTTACGACAAATCATGATAAAAATTCCTGGGAAGGAACGGTTTCGGAAAGATTAGGGGAAGCCGCAAAAGTTAGCGCTGTTTTGACGGCCACGCTTCCGGGAAAACCACTTTTATACAGTGGCCAAGAGGTGGGCCTGGACAAGCGGCTAAAGTTTTTTGAAAAGGATGTGATCGATTGGAAAGAAAGTACGCTCCGGGAATTTTATAGCAAACTGTTTAACCTCTACCAAAACAATCCGGCCATGCACCTGGGCAATATGGTTGAAATCAGCGATGAGGATGATAAAGAAATTTATGCTTTTGTCCGTGAAAAAGATACACATAAGATTGTTGTTGTTTTAAACTTTTCGGCCAAACAAAAACAATTCGAGCTGGAGTCTGAATTTTTGCCGGGTGCATACAAAGAATTGTTTAGTAACGTAAACGTAACTTTTGAAGCCGATCATGATTTTGATATTGAGCCGTGGGGCTATCGTGTGTTTGTCGGTAAAAAAATTATAGCAAAAAATTGATTTCTTTTCCTTTTGCATTCAGGACATGGTTTAAAATTGGGGTAGCGATTTTAGACTTTTGAAATATCTTTGATAAGTGTGACACTGACCTTACAGGCTTGCGAACCCTTACGAGATGGTTTTTTGAATGCAAGATAAAAGAGTGAAGAATCCCGATGTCATTATTGGATCGGTACAGTTGTTTTGTCATTGTGATACAATCTTTTTCGGGAAAAGAAAAATCGTGCCGTATCAAAAAAAGATTCTTATAGAATGACATTCTGTATGTGCAACCCCTTTGCTGATTAGTATATCCCGATCATTTTGCCTTGCTCACCCAGGGATTATCTTTAATACTGAACCGCCTTAAAAGCAGCGCGTCCTCCTCCGCGTAAGCCACGCCTACCCGCGGCCGGGCAATGATTTCATCCTGTAATATATTTACGCCCCGGTCTTCGATCCAGATATTTCCATTTAAAAGTGATTGGCCGGTGTGCCGGGTGGAAATGCCCAATGCCTGGGATAAAAGTCCCGGTCCGGCCGATAAATTATGTTTTGGCCGCTCCAATTTGCGACGCTTCAACATTTCATAAATGCCATCGCTTGGTTCAATAGCACGGATCAAAACGGCATGTGGGATATCCTCTTTATTTGTAACCACATTAAAAAGGGAATAGATGCCATAAATAAGGTAAACATAAACGGTGCCGCCCGGCATGTACATTATTTCAGTACGATTGCTGCGCCGCCCACCATAAGCATGCGAGGCTTTATCGGTAACCCCGGCATAGGACTCGGTCTCTACAATTTTGCCTGAAGTGACGATGCCATCAATTTGTGTTACAAGAAATTTTCCAAGCAGTTTTTGGGCAACATGGTCTACATCATCATTGATGTAAAAGTTTTTATCTAATTTCATATCAGTGCTGTCCTAAAAAAACTATAAAAGATATTTTTTATTGAAGTTATGGAAACGATTATTGGAATTTTCTTTTAAACCCCAAGTTTGGCAAAAGAGCAGATAAAAAATTACATCTAAAAAAGGACGCTAATAAAGCCTATAAGCCATAAAAAAACAATAATTCGTGAATTCGTGGCAGGCGCTTGCATATTGGTTGTAAACCCTTTATTACTAGCACAGATGTGATTTCATATTCTGTTTTTGCCCGTGCTTTCGTTGACATTGATACCTTTTATCGATATTATTAAACAAGTGATTCAAGTAAACTAACCATTTTTTAGGAAAAACTAAATGGCCTTACCTGCCAAGAAAAAAATCCTTTCTATTTCTGAATATTTTGAAATGGAAGAGAAAGCAGAAATCCGGCATGAGTATTATAAAGGTGAAATTTTTGCCTTTGCCGGAGCCTCTATAAATCATGGCCGAATTATTGGCAACCTAAATGCGAAACTTCTCCAGAAATTAAATAATAAAAAATGTGAGCCGTTCAGTAATGATTTAAAGGTCCATATCGATGAATTTGATTTTTTTACTTACCCTGATATTTTGGTGATTTGCGATAAGCCCGCGTTTTACAAAGACCGTGATGATACGGTTTTAAACCCGGTTTTGATCATCGAAGTGCTTTCCGAATCTACAAAAAATTACGATCGTGGCGATAAGTTTGAATTTTACCGGACTATAAAATCTTTGCAAGATTATGTTTTAATTGACCAATACCGTGTGCACATGGAACATTTTGAAAAAAATAAAGATGGTAAATGGCTGCTCACCGAATACTCCAATGCTTCATCCTCTTTGGAACTGTCCCACCTTAATTTAGAAATTCCTTTAAAAGAAATTTATGAGCGGGTTGAGTTTAAAAAATAAGACTAATTTTGTTTTGTTATCGTTTTTTTTTGTATATTCATCCCGTTAGCAAATGTTAGGCCCTTCCCGTTTGCTATATTTTATTTACCGGATATTTTGAGGGGGATATCCGGCGCTTCAAATGGAAAACAGTTAATGCCAGGGATGGCGTCAATTAATTTTTATTTGGAATTGAGCACATGTCTTTCCCTCAACCTTTCTTAACGCCTTATTATTCTCTTATTCATCCCTTAAATTTAATACGCATATTTTTTTATAAACCAATTGGGTATTTCATTAAAATTAAGGAGGCATTAAACTATGGTAAATTAAGAACACGGTTTATGCGGACGACATAAAACTAGGGAAAACCAAACTCACCTAAATGGGAACCTGAAGAAACCATGAAAAAATTTATTTATCTTTTAATTCTCAATTGTACATTTTTAATTTTCAATTGCTCTCAAAATCCTTCCAAACCACCGGAGCCTGTTCTGCAAACCCGGGACACGATAACCGTAAGCATTGAACAAGTAACACACAGAAGTGTATCGCTGCGCTTAACGAAAAAACTAAAAGTGAAAAGTGACCGCTACGTTTTAAACCGCATAAGCAAGCTGGACACTTTTTCGTTTTT